>CAKSPL010000069.1 GCA_934481325.1 uncultured Eubacteriales bacterium
CTCCTGCTGAGGAGGCTGCTCCCGTTGAGGAAGCCGCTCCCGCCGAGGAAGCCGCTCCCGCCGAGGAAGCCGCTCCCGCCGAGGAAGCTGCTCCCGCCGAGGAAGCCGCAGCCGAAACCGTTTCGGAATAAGAAATCAAGGAACAGGAGGCGTTTGATATGTCAAGTCTGTATCTCAACAAAGTAATTCTTTGCGGTCGTCTGACCGCCGATCCGGAGCTGAAACAAACCACGAGCGGGCTTCCGGTTGTGTCTTTTACACTGGCTGTCAACCGCAGATTTCAATCCAAATCTGCCGATGCGAATCAGGGCGGACAGGCTGATTTCATCAACCTGGTTGCCTGGCGGCAAACGGCGGAATTTATTTCCAAGTATTTCAAAAAAGGTTCCGCACTCTGCGTAACCGGAACGATTCAGACCCGCAAATGGCAGGACAAAAACGGCGAAAACCGCTATGCGACCGAGGTCGTGGTGGATGACGCGATGTTTGTGGACAGCCGCAACGAGGCTAACCCCGGTGGCACGCAGAGCTATACGCCCGACGCGTATAACGCACCGTCCTTCTCCACTCCCGCGGCAAGCGCGCCGAACTTTGAGGAGCTGAAGACGGATGACGACCTGCCCTTCTGACAGGTCACAAAATTCAAAAGGAGGATTTCGTTATTATGGATAGAACTGAAAACACGGTACGCCCGGCTCGCCCGATGAACCGCAAGAGAAAAAAGGTTTGCATTTTCTGCGCGGATAAGGTGGCGTTTATCGATTACAAGGATACCGCAAAACTGAAAAAGTTTATCAGCGAGCGCGGCAAGATTCTGCCCCGCCGGATTTCCGGCACCTGTGCGAAGCACCAGCGCGAGCTGAACACCGCAATCAAGCGTTCCCGTCAGGTGGCTCTGCTGCCTTATGTGACCGACTGATTTGAGGTTGCAAAAAAAAAAGCAGGCACCTTTTGGTGCCTGCTTTTTTGCGCTCCGGTTTGTGCGCCCGGTTTCTAAGACCTATTTTTTTGCCCCGCCGCTTTTGCGGCGGGGCTTTTCGGGTTCGATCTCCCCGCCCGCGGGGTCAGGCGTTCAGATCTTTCAACGCCGCCAAAACCGCCGCATACTCTTTTTGCACCGCCGCAAAAAGCTCCCCTGCACCGTCAAGGGCATTGCCCGGGCGCAGGTATTCCGTCAGTTCCGAGGAAGCCTGCCACAGTTTGCCGAAGCCAAGATTACTGCTGACCCCTTTCAGGGTATGCGCCGCGCGGAAAGCCCCCTCCCGGTCACCCCGGGAAAAAGCCGTTTCCAGCATCCCATAGGTGGGGTCCCCGATAAATTTTGAGACAAAACGGAGAATGAATTGCTCGTTGCCCAGCCGTTTCTCCACATCCCGATATTCCGAGCCGATTTTTTCATAAAATTCCCGAATATTCACAAGTCCCCTCTCCTTTGCTCAAAGAAATTTTTGAATCGTATCAATCAGTTTGCGCATCTCCACCGGCTTGGCGATATGCTCATTCATTCCCGCCGCCAGTGTGCGCTCCACATCATCCGCATAGGCATTGGCAGTCATCGCGATAATCGGCACACGGTGCGCATCCTCGCGCTCCATTGTACGGATGGCTCCCGTAGCCTGGATTCCGTCCATCACCGGCATCATCAAATCCATCAGGATGGCGCGGAATTCCACGGGGGCACTTGCGGCAAAAATCTCCACCGCTTCCGCTCCGTTTTTCGCCTTCACCACGGTGGCACCCTCGGTGGTCAGCATAAATTCCGCAATTTCCATATTCAGGGCATTATCCTCCACCAAAAGGATTTTCACGCCCTGCAATTCCCGTGCATCGGCATCCGCACTGCCCTTATCGGCTTCTGCCGGCACGGCGGCGGTGTCCGTGAGAAACGGCAATTTCAGGGTAAACGCGGAACCCTCGCCCTGCACGCTGTGTACCGAAATTTCACCGTTTATACCGTCCACCAGCCGCCGGACGATAGCAAGCCCCAATCCGGTGCCGCTGTAAGTGGACTTATAGGAAACGTTCTCCTGGGTGAAGGGCTCAAACATCCGTTTCTGAAATTCCTCGCTCATTCCGATTCCGGTATCACGGCAAACAATTTCAAATACCGCACGGTGAGGGTCCTGCCTGACCGGCAATTGCTTCACCGAAAAGGTAATGCTTCCGCCTTTTTTGTTATACTTTATGGCATTACCGAGCAGATTCACGCAGATTCTTTTCAGCGGGACTGCCCCGCCGTAAAGGCACGGGCTTTGGATTTCGCCCTTTTCGTAATTCAGCGCGATTCCGTGTTCTGCCGCCTGATAACTCATCATAGAAACCACTTCGCCGAGCAGCTTTTCGACGTTGAAATGCTCGTTTTTCCACATCAACTCACCAGAATCCAGTTTGCTCATATCCAGAATGTCGTTCACCAGCTCCAGGAGATACCCGGAGGTTTCCATCACCTTTTCCCGGCAATATTTCTGCTTTTCGAGGTCGTCCGCATAATAGTTCCCGATGCGGACCAGCCCCTGAATCCCGTTAATCGGCGTGCGGATATCGTGGCTCATCCGCCGCAGGAAATCGGTTTTGGCTTCGTTGGCGCGCATTGCCTCATCGGCAAGGCGTTTTACCTGCGCGTTATGTACCGCCTCGTCCTTCCGCTTTTCCTTTTCCTTGGCACTGGTGACTCTGCTGTACACCAAAAGCGAGGTGCCAATCAAAATTACATACACCACCGCCAAGTAAGCCAGTGTCAGCGAGCGTTCGGTAAAAACCTCTTTTTCGGTCAGATAGGTATAAACATAATACCCCTTTACACGCCCGCGCATTGCATAATACTTTACACCGGAATCCGAAAAGCGAATCAGCTCTTCATCGGTATTCTGTGAGCGGATTGCCATCACCGCCCCGCACTCCTCTACGGGCTTGCCCATCAGGGCGGAGGTGGTGGAGGCAATCACGTTGGCACCGTCCGTGACAGTGATATGAATGGAGGAAACCTCGAAATCCTCCAACAGGGTGGAAACCGACATTGAGGTTCCCACCACGGATTTTGCATCCTGCTTCAGGTAGCACAGCAGGACGCCGGTGCCGCCCGGCATAGCCGCCATCACATAATCATAATAAAACCCGTCGGCACCCGAAAGCCGTTCGGCATAGCATTTCTGCGGGCAATCGGCAACGTCGGCAAACCGGCTCAGGATATTTGCCCACACATCCGCAATCAGTCCATTCTCACAGCTATATATAGTTTCCCCCGTAGCACGGTTGGTGACGATGATTCCGGTCAGCCTCTGATCGCGCACATATTCCGCCAGAATGGCAGAGGTTTCTTCTGTTCGCTCCGCCCCCAGCTCCCGCCGGATCAGATTGACCTTGTCAATCATAGAAATCAGACTTTTCGTTTCACTCTCTGACCGAATATCGTCATATCTGACGCACTGCCGCTCGATATACCCGATCATTTGCTGCATTTCCGCCCTTGCGCTCGCCTTCCCGCGCACGGTCTGGATGGAAAAGACCAGATAAAATGCCGTTATACCAAGCACCACAAGCGCAATGACCAGCAAAAGGAGCACCCTTTTGTTTGCACTACTTTTCTTCATAACCTCTGATCCCCGTCAGCGACAGCGACACATCCATCCCGTATTTTTCAAGCAGCTTTTCCACAAATCCGTCCGCCGTCATTTCCGCAAAGGTCTGCGTCAGTTTTTGCGCAAATTCCTCGTGCGTACCCTTTTCAAACGCCACGCCGATTTTTGCATTCAGCAGACTTTCCCCAAGCACCCGGTAGGTCCCCGCCGGGTACTCCTTTATTCTGCTTTGCAGGGCGGTGCCATGCCCGGCAACGGCATCCACATAGCCCTTCCGCAATGCCGCAAACACATCGTCATTGGAAGGAAAGCAATACAGATTTTTCACTTCCGGAATGCGCGGATCACTGCCCGACGAGAAAATTTCATCGGGCTTGGAGGTTGCCTGTGCGGCAATGCTTTTGCCTGCCAAATCCGATAAAGTGTAAATGCTGCTCTCCGCCGGCACCACGACCACCTGTCGGCTGTTCAGATACGGACCCGCCCAGCAATAGGCATCCTCCCGCCCGGTCATAGAAAAGCAACCCCAAAGACAATCCACGGTTCCTTCGGCAAGCAGGCGGTTTTTCGCACTCCATTTGATTTTGACAAATTTTGCCCGGTAACCGAGCCTGCGCAGTGCTTCGGTTGCCAACTCTACGTCAAAGCCGGTAAAATTTCCGCCTTCTTCCGCGTAAAAATACGGTTCAAACTCGTCACTTCCCACCACAAGCTCAGGCAATTGCTCTTCCTGCCCGTCGGCGTTTGCCGGATGACAGGCAAAAAGCGAGCCTGCGAAAAGTAAGAGTGCCATCATCAGCACCGGGAGACGGAACAACTGCCGTTTCATTTTTTTCTGACACCTTCCTCGGAATAAGATGCATACAGCCCGACAAGATCCTCAGACAGTTCAAAAAAGCATTCCGCCACCAGCGGATTGAAGGAGGATATTTCCTCCCGGATAATCTGCATTGCCTTTTCGTGGGAATAGGCTTCTTTATAAACCCGCTTGCTGACCAGAGCGTCATACACGTCGCAAATGGACACCACCTGCGCCGCAATCGGAATCTCCTCACCGATCAGCCCGTCCGGGTAGCCCTTGCCGTTATACTTTTCGTGATGATAACGGCAGATTTGCCACGCATATTTCACCAGCGGCTCGTTGCGGGATTCTTTCAGGCTCCAAAGCATATCCGCGCCCACGGCAGAATGGGTTTTCATCACCTCAAATTCTTTCGGGGTGAGACGCCCCGGTTTATTGAGGATTTTCTCGTCAATGGCTATTTTTCCGATGTCGTGCAGGGCGGACGCGTTTTTGATTAAGTCAATATCCCTTGCCGACAGATGATATTGGTCGGTTTTCATCACGAGGCGGCGGAGTACCATTCCCGTCAGCTTCCGAATCTTTATCACGTGTCTGCCTCTCTCCCCGTTGCGGATTTCCACAATCTGGCTGAGGATACTTACCATCAGCCGGGAATCGTTTTCCTTTTCCACCATCTGCTCGGTCACGCGTTTGAGTAACCGGCGTTGCTTGGAATAGAGCTGAATGGTATTAATCACGCGGCGGTAAACCACCTTGATGTCAAACGGGCGATTGATGTAATCCGAAACGCCCAGCTCATACGCTTTCCGGATGGACTGATCCGATTCATCCCCCGTAATCATAATCACGGGAATTTCCTCAATCAGATGATGGACGTTCATATAAGACAGCACCTCAAAGCCGCCCATCCCCGGCATAATCACGTCCAACAGCACCACGGAAATTTTGGAGCCGAACTTTTTGAGCATATCGATACATTCTTCCCCACTGCCCGCCTCAATAGTCTGAAACTCGTTGCCGAGAATGGAAACCAGGATTTCACGGTTCAGCTCAGAGTCATCCACAATCAGGACGCTCGGCTTTTCCTCCACCTTGCCCACGGTTTCATCCCGGTCGGTCACGATGCTGTTTTTACCCCGCTTTGCGCGATACATCAAAAGACCGTCCGCCCGTTCCACCGCCTTGCCCAGCGGCTCACCGTTCGTATAAGCGGCACCCATACTGACAGAGAGCCCCATCCCGGCAAAGCCCTCCACCTTGGTGTTGTTGATATGGGAGCGGATGCTGTAAAGCGTATCCAGAAATGCACCGGGCTCCTCCCCCGGGCAAAAAATCAGAAATTCGTCTCCCCCGTACCGAATCAGCTTGTCCTGTGTACCGAGGCATTTTTTGATTTCCTGCACAACGACCTGCAACACAAGATCCCCCGCGGCGTGTCCGTAAACGTCATTGTAGAGCTTGAAGTCGTCCACGTCCAGCAACGCCACGCTCGCGTGCGGCACGGTGTTTTTCAGCCGTTCCTCATAAAAACGGCGGTTGTAACACCCGGTCAGCACGTCCAGGTAAATTTTTTCATAATAGCTGTTCAGCTCTGCTTCTGCCGCTTTTCCGCCGCCAAGCTCCGCCATAAAATCATCGTCAAATTCCCGCACCATTTCAATGACGAAAGGCTCGCCGTCCACCTCCACGTATTTTGCGGTAATCTGGAACGCCTGATTGCCCACGCGCTCCAGCTTGGATCTGGTGAATTTTTCCGCCAACGCCCTTGCCGTAATGCAATAATCACACTGTCTTTCCTTTTTCCAGATATCAAAACACTTGCCGCCCTCGGTTTTTGTGACGCCGTAGCCTTTTTGCGGCACATTGTTGCGATCCAGCACTCTGACACAGGTAAAATACCTGGACAGTACCCGAATCTCGTCCGCAAGCTGTCGATGAGTCAATCTCACAACGGTTTCCATAGTCCTCCCGCGGGGATGCCCCCTTGCCCGTATTTGAATCGCCGATAAAAGAGCTGCCGCTCCGGCAGACCGGGTTTCGCCGCCTTTCGGCGCATCACCCTTGGTCTGTATCCGGGAGCGACAGCTCCGTGTGATACCAAGCCACCCTTATTATAAAACATCCCGCAATGCTTTGCAAGAGTTTTTTCGTTCCGACTTGGCATTTTCTCCGTTATTTATGAAAATTGGTCAGCACAAATTCGCGATAATCCACATATTTCATCGGCTTGGCAAAGTAATAGCCCTGAATCACATCGCACCCCATTGTCACCATCATCT
>CAKSPL010000070.1 GCA_934481325.1 uncultured Eubacteriales bacterium
CTACATATCACAAAAAAGTTTCTACCTATGTTTACACGCCAATCCTATACTTAAAAAGCAACTATGAGCTTGTGGAATCGGATGCCGACTGGTTGCGTGACCGTTATACGGGAACAAACACCAAAGCCATTTCGTTTGCCGTGCTGAAAAGCAAGTCCACCGACCGACTGTTCGGCGTGATTAACCTGCACGGTGCCTATTGCTCCGCAAATTATAAGGGCTATGAGGACAAATCCAAAAGCGAGCTGAATGCCATTGCCAACACCTGGCGTGAGGGCAACGTGCGCCAAATCATCGAAACGCAAACCGCGCTGGAAGAAAAATACGGCAAGCTCCCGATTCTGCACACAGCGGACTATAACTTTCATTCCTCCTCCACCCCTTATCGGATGATGACCGAATTCGGGCTGACGGAAGCGGAGGTTTCGGCTACCGGGAACCGTGTAACAGGCATTAAAACCACTCATACGGTCGGGCAAAAAGCACCCGCCGGAAAGAGCATTGACCACATTTTCTACAACGCCGACCGCATCACGGCACTGACGCATTTTATCGGAAACGAAACCGAAAGCGACCTGCGTGCCAGTGATCATCTGCCCGTTTATGCAGATATCAGGTTCAACTGAAAAAAGCCCCTCTCTGTTAAGAGGGGCTTTTTCTTTCTCAGGAATCTTTCTCCTGTTGTGATGTTCTCAGTGCTTCTATCTGATGGGTCAGTTTCTTTTGTTCTTCCAGCAACTGATTGATCTTTCGGTATAAATCATCGATGATCAGCTCGTTTTTGAGGTTGATATGATAGTCATTCTCGGCGCGCGCCCGGTCTTTTGCCTCCTGACGGTTCTGACTCATCATAATCAGCGGTGCCTGTACCGCCGCGATACAGGAAAGCACCAGATTCAGCAGAATAAACGGATAGGCGTCAAACGCGTTGGTAGCAAGCAAGATATTCAGCACCATCCAAATCACCATCACGGCGATAAAACTGAAAATAAACGCCCAACTGCCGGCAAACCGCGCCACGGCATCCGCCGCGCGCTGACCAAAGGAAGGCTTTTCCCCTTTATCGGTGTTTTTCACAACCTCTGTCATCGTCAGCTGACGGATCAGTTCTTCATCGGTAAATTCCTTATCGGTAATATCCAGCAATTCCCGAATGACCTTTTTGCGTTCCTTGTCGTATTTCATTACAGCCTCCGATCAGCAGATTTTCAGGTATTCCCGCAAAACCTCTGCCATACGGGCAAAGGAATCCAGCTCCATCCGCTCTGCCGGCGTGTGAAGATCATAAACATTTGCGCCTACCGAAACCGCTTCCAACCCCGGGAGCGCGCCCGAAATGATTCCGCATTCCAAGCCCGCGTGAATCACCGTAGGAACACATTCCGCGCCCGCCACCGTGCGGTAAGCCTTCTGCCAATTGCGCACCACCGGTGCGTCCGCGGGGCTTTCCCAGCCGGGATATGCGGCATAATGCCGCGTGGTGCCGCCGATTGTTGCGGCAAAAGCGTCCAATTCGTTTTTCAGGCTCTCAATTCTCCCGAAATCCGGGCAACGGCTGGAAAACCCGAAGCAGATTTTTCCGTTTTCCGTGCGGATGCGGGCAAGATTGCGGGAAAGATACGGCATCGTATGCCCCCCGTTCCATTCCAGCACCCCGTTGGGCAGAGACAGCACCGAAAGAATCTTTTGTGTGTCCTTGGCACTCACGAAAGGCTCTGCCGCGATTTCCCGCAGGGTGAGCGTACAGGATCGATCCTCCTCGGCGGTCACCGTTTCCGCCAAAAGCTCTTGCAGCATCGGGAGTGCCGCCATCGCTTTCGCACCGTCCTCTGCCGTGAAATGCGCCTCACATTCCCGCGGAATGGCATTGTCCTTATCGCCGCCGGAAAGGTAAGAAAGCCGGAGGGCGGTTTTTTCACCGAGTGCTGTCAACAGCTTGCCCATCACCGTGTGCGCGTTGAGTCTGCCCTTGTGAATATCCTCCCCGGAATGCCCGCCGCAAAGCCCGCCAAGGCAAAGCGAGAAGCAGGCTCCGTTTGCGGCTTCCCGCGTCAGTGGGAGAGAAAGATCGTGCCGCATTCCGCCGCAACAGCCCACAATGACCTCCCGCTCGCCCGTGGAATCCAGGTTGACCATCCGCCGTGCCGTCACATCCGAGTAATCAAAGCCCGTGGCACCCAGCAGTCCGATTTCCTCGGAGGCGGTGAAAAGGCATTCCATCGGGGGGTGGGAAAGCGCGTCATCTGCCAGTGCGTGCAGAATCAGCGAAACGCCGAAGCCGTCATCCGCGCCGAGCGTGGTTCCTGCCGCGTGCAGGACGTTCCCCTCAAAAACAAGTTCAATCCCTTCCGTTACAAAATCGTGATCGACACCGGCATTTTTCTCCGCCACCATATCGGTGTGTGCCTGCAACAGTACTGCCGGCTCGTTTTCCCTGCCCCGGCTGCCGTTCTTTTTCAGAAACACATTGTGATGCGCGTCTGTCCGGCAAAATAACCCGTGTTCCTTGCCAAACGCCATCAGATATTGCGCAATCCCCTCCTCATTTCCCGAGGCACGCGGAATTGCGGAGATTTCCCTGAAATAATCGAGCGGTGTTTTCGTATTCATTATCATTCTCCTTTTCAACAAGAAAGGGCGAGGGGAGTACCACCCGCCACGCCCTTATTTTCCGAGCCGTTCCAGTGCGATTGCCGCACCCGTCGCGGCGGCGGTAGCCGCACCCGCGGCACATTTTGCGCGCACGCCGATCACATCCGCCAAAAACTGATCCATCCCTCCAAGGCACCCGCCGCCTGTCAGCACGATGCCGTTTTTACTGATGTCGGCTTTAAGATCCGGGCCTGTTTGCTCAATCACGGTCATTACCGCGTCCAGCACCTCACTGATCGGATCCTTCATTGCCACCAGCATTTCGGGTTCACAAACCATCACGCTCTTGGGGCTCTTATCCGCCACGGAACGCCCGCGCACCTCCAGCTTTTTCTCTTTATCGGGAATCAGCTTACCGATGCGGATTTTCACCTGTTCTGCCGTGCGTTTGCCCACAAACAGCCCGTGGCGATCCCGCAGATACCGCATAATGGCGGAATCAAAAGCGTTCCCCCCTGCAGGGACGGTGCAATGCGTTACCATATCGCCGATAAAAATCATTGCGGCTTCGGTGCGGGTGGCACCGATATGTACCAGCATCTGCCCCACGGGAGAAGAAAAATCAAACCCTGCGCCAAGTGCCGCGCAGAGCGGAGCCTCCAGGAGATGCACACGCGACACACCTGCCGCCAGCACCGCATCCTCCAGGGCGTTGGTTTGTGACTCCGTAAGGTCACACGGGATAGAAACCATCACCCGCGGGCGGAATGCCGTGCGCCCTAGCGCGCGGCGCAGAAAAATGCGTAGCATTGAGGTCAGAAGCCCCGGTGCCTTTACCAGCTCATCATAGGAAAAACGAATCAGTCTTACACGGTCAGGGGTGGATTTCTGCTTTTCAAACGCGGCATTTCCGGCTTCCAAAACCTCTCCCGTATCCACATCCATCGCAACTATAGAAGGCTCTTTGAGTAAAATCCCCTCCTCTGCCGTGCAGATCGTGGTTTGTGTGGTTCCGATATCCAGCCCGATCCCTTTGCGTAGCATCAGACTCCCCCTTTCCTTTTGCAATATATGATAATTATACTACAACTCTTTCCAAAAAACAACCCCGTGTGAAAATTTTCTCACTTCCGTTTCGGGGTATGCGCCACCGAAACGGCGATGACCTCCGCGGCACCCGCCCGGAGCAATGCCTTTGCGCCGTGCATCATTCCGGCACCCGTGGTAACGACATCATCCACCAGAAGAACACGAAGACCCGCGGCATTTCCGGCAGTAAACACACCGGAAAGATTCTGCATCCGCTCCTCTGCGGAAAGCCCCTTTTGCATATCGGCGCGCCGTGTCCGCGAGAGCAAATCCGCGGTGGGAATCCCCGTCACCTTTGACAGTGCGTGGGAAAGCTCCTTTGCCTGATCGTGCCCGACCTGCCGTGCCGTGCGCTTTTGGCGCGGAAGATAGGCAATCACCGTATCCGGGAGCGGGGTTCCGTCCCTTTGAAATCGCGCGGCAGAACGGCGGAGCGCATCCGCCACGCCGGATTTCAGTTCGTTTGCCACAAAGAAAAACACGTCACGCCTTGCGTGATCTTTCATAAACAGCACTAACCGGCGCGGCACGCGAAGCTCCTTTGTCTCGCCGTACGGTACCAGCTTCACATACTCGGTAATTCCTGCTTTCGCCATCACCGCCGGCACACATTGGCACAGATACGTCGGCAAACCGCATTCGTGACATTCCGCACGGAGTGCCTTTTCAAAATTTCCCGCACAGTCCGGGCAAAGCGTGAGCGGGGCTTCGTCTCCCTTTGGCGGGCGTTGCAGTTTTCCGCAAGCGGCGCAACGGGGCGGAAATAACAGCGCGCCGAGCTTTGAAAGCAGCTTCATTTCCCGTTCTTTCCCCGATACAGCCACGCACAAAGCCCCGTAAAGCGGCGCGCCTCCCGGTTGTTTTCCACCATTTTTTTCAGGGCGGACTCCTTGCCCACCAGGATAACCATTCTCTGCGCCCGCGTGACCGCGGTATAAAGCAGATTGCGCGCCAACAGCATTGGGGGCGCGTCATACAGCGGCAAAATCACCACCGGGTATTCACTGCCCTGACTTTTGTGTACCGTAACGGCATATGCCAGCTCCAGCTCATCCAGCCCCTTGAAATCGTAAACCACGCGGCGTTCGTCAAACAATATCACCATCTGCCCGGCATTCGGCTTTACCTCGGAAATCACGCCGATATCGCCATTGAAAATGCCAAAGCCGCGCTCCCCGTACCGTTCCCATTCCAGGTCGTAATTATTGTGAATCTGCATCACGCGATCCCCCTCACGGAACACCGTGTCACGCACCTTGTGTTCCCGCTTGCCGGGGGCGGGTGGATTGAGGGTAGCCTGCAACAGGCAATTGAGGTTCTCGGTTCCCGCCTCTCCCTTGCGTGAGGGCGTGATTACCTGAATGTCTCCCACGATTTCCGCGCCATAGGTTTTGGGCAGGCGATTGCGGCAAAGATCCGCGATTGTGAGTGCAATCTCTCTGTCGTTATCCCGTTTCAGATAGAAAAAATCATTGTTCTTTACATACAGCTCCGGCATTTTGCCGTGATTGATGGCGTGTGCATTGGTCACAATCAGGCTGTCTCTCGCCTGTCGGAAAATCTCGGTCAGCTCCACGGTAGTAAACCGCCCGGAGCGGATGAGATCGTGGAGCACATTTCCGGGCCCCACAGAGGGGAGCTGATCCGCATCCCCGATGAAAATCAGCTTTGCCCCCGGCTTTACCGCCTTGACCAGTGCCGCCGTCAGCGGCACATCCAGCATAGAGGTTTCATCCACGATGATAACGTCTTCATTCAGCCGGTTTTCCTCATCCCGGGCAAATTTGGCGTGACCGCCGTCCGAATAAGACATTTCAAGCAACCGATGCACGGTTTTGGCTTCGTGCGAGGTTGCCTCCGAGAGCCGTTTTGAGGCACGACCTGTCGGTGCCGCCAGTGCGGTGCGAAGTCCCATCGATGAAAAAATATGCAACAACGCCCGCACCACCGTGGTTTTACCCGTTCCTGGTCCCCCTGTGAGAATCATCACGCCGCTTTCCAATGCCCCGGCAATGGCGGTTTTCTGCAATTGTGCATAGGCAATCCGCCCGCCGCGCTCCTCCTTGGCGATGAAAGCATTGATATCGTCCAAGCCCATAGATACGGCGGCGCGGTCAATCGCCACAAGGCGGGAGGCAATCGACTTCTCCGCCTCGTAGTAGGAACGGTCAAAGTAATACAGCGTTTCGCCCTTTTCGGTGCGCACCCGCATCTGCCGCAGCTTGTCCTCCTGCAAAAGTGCCGCCACTGCACTCAAAGCCGCCTGTTCCGTAGTGTCAAGCAGTTTCACTGCCGCCGGAATCAGTAAATTCTCCGGCAGGCAGGTATGTCCGTTAACGGAGGCGTTATAGCGGAGCAGGTACAGCACGCCGCTTTTCACGCGCTCCGCGCTATTGCGGTCAAAGCCGATGTCGGCGGCTACCGAGTCCGCTTTTTCAAAGCCGATTCCGTCGATTTCGCAGAGCGCGTAAGGGTTCCGCTGAGCAATATCCACAGCGCGGGTTCCCCACTCTTTATAGATGCGTACCGTCAGTGCCGAGCCGAACCAGGTGCGGAAAAACAGCATTGCAGAACGCACGCCTGCCTGCTTGGCAAATTCCTCCGCAAAGCCGAACGCCATTTTCCGGCTGATACCGGGAATGTCGGTCAGCCATTCGGGATGATTTTCCATCACCTCAAAGGTCTGCTCGCCGAATTGCTCCACAATGCGGGCGGCTTTTTTTGGCCCCAGTCCCTTGATTGCACCGGAGGAAAGGTAGCGCAAAATAGCAGAGGCATCGGATGGGAGCTTCTTTTCAAACTGTTCGGCTTTGAACTGCCGCCCGTATTTGGGGTTATGTACCCATCTGCCGGTGATGATCAGCTCATCCCCCTCTGCCACATACGGCAGAGTGCCGACCACGGTAACCAGCTCGTTTTTATCGGTGCCGAAGTCCAGACTCGTGTACCCCGTTTCCTCGTTGGAGTAAATGATTCCC
>CAKSPL010000071.1 GCA_934481325.1 uncultured Eubacteriales bacterium
GTGGAGGAATGTAACCCTTACACCGGGGAATGGCGGGAACGCAAGCGCAAATTCTTCCGGTATAAAGGGAAAATATGCACCAATCTGTGCTTGACGCTTGCTCCCTCGGAGTCCGTGTTCTTTTACGCAACCAAAGCCCCGCTGACCGAGGAGGAAGCCGCCGCCACGGAGGAGATTGCGTCCATTGACCATCTGCGCGGGGAACACGCCGCACTGATGAGCGAATTCTGAAAAACGAATAACGCCAACGGCGATGCCGAAGCCCGATACGGGTTTTCGGCATCGCCGTTTTTTGATGGTGAGATTTCAATGTTTTTCGATTGACTCGGATATCGCGGAACAGCACGCCGCACGGAGCGGTTATTCTGCCACTACGGAAACGGTTTGGATACCGTAGTGTCGGAACAGTTCCAGTCGTTCCCGGTCGATCACCTCGCCGGAAACCGCAATCGGAATTGCGGGGGGGCAGGAGACCGTGGGCGTGGCGCAGATTCTGCCAAGGGCGTTTTCCGCCGCCACAATTTCGGCAGGGGCAAAGATTGCCTGCCGCACGGTCATTGCAATGCGGGCGGGGGGCAGGGAAAAGACAAACGGCTTACGGGCGGGGCTCCTGTTTTTCCCCAATACCGCGAGGAGCTTCTGCAATTCGGCGGCTTTGGTTTCGGCGGAGGGCATCAGCACGAGAAAGTCGTTGTCGGCATATTCACATTCAATGTTTTCCCAGCTTAATTGGGCGGCAAGCTCCCGACCGGGGAAATCTTCCGTGGCAAGAATTGTCAGCTTCATCGGTTCCCCGGACAAGGAGGTTTTCCATCCGTTTTCGGTCAGCAAAAGGCGGGTTTTTGCCACCCGTTCCGTCCCTTTTCTCAGCTTGGCGCGAAAGTCCCCGCCAAGCGTACGGTTGCACAGATCCAGCGAACAAAGCGTGAGATACGAGGGGCTGGTGGAGCCGAACAGTGCCATCGCGGATTTTGCGTTTTGCAAAAATTCCGGCGGTGCGTTTTTTCCGATATGCAGATACGCACCTCCCGTCAGCACAGGCAGGGTTTTATGTGCGGAATCACAGCAAAGGTCGGCACCTGCGTCCAGCGGGTGCAGATCCTCAGTCAGAAATTTCAGATACGCGCCGTGCGCGTTATCTACCAAAAGCGGCACGCCGTAACGGTGGCAGACCTCGGCAATTTCTCCCACGGGCAAAAGCCCCCCGAGATAGTCCGGAGAGGTAATATATACCGCAACGGGGTAAGTTTCGGCACTTTTCAGCGCGGCTTCCACATCGTTTGCGGTCAGGGGGCAGCTGCAAAGGGAATCCGATGCTTTTGGGGTCATCCACGCCACATCCAGGTCACAGAGTGCCAGCGCGTAAAGAAACGACTTGTGGGCATTGCGCGCGGCAAGCACGGTTTTGCGCCCATCTTTTTTTGCGGCGGTTGCCGCCAGATACAGCATTGCACGGATACACTGACTGGAACCTTCGGTGGAATAGAGCGTTGCACCGGAGCCGAACAGCCCGGCGGCATTTTGCTCGCTTTCCCGGATGATTCCGTTTGCCGCATACAGCTCGTCCGCCCCTTCGATTTCGGTGATATCCCAGCTTTCCATCCCGAGAAATCGCCTGCCCTTATGCCCGGGCATATGAAAACGGGTCGGGTTTTTGGCGGCGTAAGCACGCACAAAATCAAATATGGGGGTATTCATCTTATTTCTCCGATTTTTCCGCCACCTTCATCATAATGGCGCACTCAATCCGCTTTTTGAACAGCTCACAGCCCGGTGCATACACACCGCGGATGGAGCCGGACGCGTGAAAGGCGTTGGCGGCGCACCCGCCGGAGCAGTAGAGCTTTGCCCAGCAGTCGGCACATTCGGGGCGGGCGTAGGCATTGCAGGAGCGGAATTCCTCCCGCAGTGCCTCGTTGGTCACGCCGTGCCAGATATCGCCCAGCCTATAATTGTCTTCCCCTACAAACTGGTGGCAGGGGTAGAGATCACCCCACGGGGTTACCGCCATATATTCGGTGCCTGAGCCGCACCCCGAAATGCGCTTGTAAATACAGGGGCCTGCCGTCAGATCAATCATATAGTGATAGAAGGTAAACCCTTTGCCTTCCTTTTCCCGGCGGAGCATTTCCTTGGCAAGAATTTCGTACTGTTCCTTTACAATCTCAATGTCGGCGGGGGTCAGTGCCATCGGGTCGTCCGGGGCTGCAACCACCGGCTCCATACTCAGCTCCGTAAAGCCGAGGTCTGCCATATGCAGTACATCCTTGGTGAAATCCGGGTTGCGGTGGGTAAAGGTGCCACGCATATAGTAGCTTTTGCCGCCTCTTGCCGCCACCATTTTTTGAAATTTCGGAACGATTTTGTCATAGCTTCCGTGTCCGGCAAGGTCTACCCGCGTGGCATCGTGAATCTCCTTGCGCCCGTCAAGGCTCAGCACCACATTGCTCATTTCGCGGTTGCAGAAATCAATCACCTCGTCGTCAATCAGCACGCCGTTGGTGGTCAGCGTAAAGCGGAAGTTTTTGCCGTGCTCCTTTTCCACCGAGCGGGCGTAAGCAACCGTTTCCTTTACCACATCCCAGTTCATCAGCGGCTCTCCGCCGAAAAAGTCCACCTCCAGGTTTCGGCGCGTGCCGGAATTTTCAATCAGAAAATCAATCGCCCGTTTGCTCACTTCCATCGGCATCAGTGCCCGCTCCCCGTGATATTTGCCCTGACTTGCAAAGCAATAGGAGCAGTTCAGGTTGCAGGTGTGCGCCACGTGAAGGCACAGAGCCTTGATTACGTTGCCGGAGCGTGCTTTGAAGGTGCCTGCCATATCCCGATAGGTGTCGGGCGTGAAAAGCTGCCCCGATTTTTCCAGAGCCGCAATGTCATCGTAACATTCTTCCAGCTCTTCTCCGGTCACATCCGGGCGTCCGCCGTATTTTTTCAACAGCTCTGCCACCAGTGCTTCGCGCTCCGTATTCCGGTAGGCGGCAATCATATCGTATGCCACGTCGTCCACCGTGTGAACCGCACCGGAGCAGGTGTCAAGCACGATATTGTATCCGTTCAGTTTGTATTGATGAACCATAGGATTCTCCTTTTGCGATGAAAAAGTGCCGTCCTGAGACGGCACTTTCAGCGGTATTTCTCAGTCTTACTTCTCTTCGGACTTGTTCTCGCAGGACTGATTGGCAACGCCACAGCTGGTTTTGCAGGCAGACTGGCAGGAGGTCTGGCATTCGCCACAACCGCCGTTTACCACACTCTTGCAAAGATTTCTGGTTTCCAGAGTTTCAATTCTTTTCATAACTACATCTCCGTTTCTAAAACTCATCGGTTATTAAACTACTGAAATATTATAACATACATTTTTTTTGCTGTCAACCCCTTTTGTAGAGGAGAGAAGATTATTTCTTTCTTGCGGGGATTTTGCTTTCAATCCCGGCAATCATCTCGGCAATTTTTGCTTTTGCCTCGCCTGCCGCCGCCTCCGGTGCCGCGTCAAAGGTAAAGGACTTGTCCCGCGCGGTCAGCTCTACGGCACCGCGTTCCAGCGTGCGGGGGCTGACAATCATCCGAAGCGGCACACCCAGCAGGTCCGCGTCCGAGAACATCACGCCCGCGCTGATATTGCGGTCGTCATAGATGACCTCCACGCCAAGTTCCTTCAGCTCCCCGTAAATTCTGTCCGCCGTCTCGCGCACGCCGGGGTCGTCCACGCGCAGGGCGCACAGATGTACCTGCCACGGTGCAATGGTCATCGGCCAAATGGGGCCGTACTGGTCACGGCTGACCTGACACACGGAAGCCACAAGCCGCCCTACGCCGATGCCGTAACAGCCCATAATGGGGTATTGCAGAACCCCGTTCTGATCGAGATACTGCATATTCATACTCTTGGTGTATTTGGTGCCGAGCTGGAAGATGTTGCCCACCTCAATGCCGCGCTTGATGGTGATGGAGTGCTTGCCGCATACCGGGCAAACGCCGCCTTCGGTTGCCTTTGCCACGCTGACATATTCCACGTTGCCGATATCGCGCGCCAGGTTCAGCCCCTTGTAGTGATAGTTCTCCTGATTTGCGCCGGCAACCAGAGCACCGATACCGCGAAGCGATTCATCATAAACCACCGTTACGCCCTCCGGCAGGCCCATCGGGCCGATAAAGCCGGGGTGCAGTCCCATTTCCTCGGTCACGGTAGCGGCATGAACCTCACCGCCCACCACGTTGCGTAATTTGGTTTCGTTTACTTCCAAATCGCCGCGGATAAAGACAATCACCAGCGCGTCGTCTGCGTTCTTCTGATACAGCACCGCCTTGCAGGATGCCTTTGCCGGGGCGTGCAGGAAGTGGCAGACCTCCTCAATGGTTTTCTGATGCGGGGTTTCCACCAATTCCAACGGCTCCGCCGGGGTTTCTTCGTTCTTTACGATGCAGTCGGCAACCTCCATATTGGAGCGGTAGCCACATTCGGGGCAAAGGACAATCGTATCCTCGCCGATGTCGGTCAGCAGCATAAATTCGTGCGAAACTCTGCCACCCATCATTCCGGAGTCGGATTTCACCGCTACGACCTCCGGCACGCCGCAACGGGCAAAAATGCGCTCGTAGGCGTGATAGCAGATGTCGTAGTACCGTTCCAAATCCTCTTGAGAGGTGTGGAAGGAGTAGGCGTCCTTCATCGTGAACTCGCGGGTGCGGATCAGCCCCCCGCGGGAGCGGGGTTCATCGCGGAATTTGGTCTGAATCTGATAAATCATAAAGGGGTATTTGGTGTAGCTCTGTGCCGCGTCACGGGCAAGCTGAACCGCCGCCTCCTCGTGCGTCATACCCAGCACCATATCAATGCCGTTGCGGTCCTTGAAGCGGAGCAATTCCGACCCCACGCTCTCAAATCGCCCGGATTCCTGCCAAAGGGTAGCGGGCATCACAACCGGGAACATAACCTCCTGCCCGTCAATGCGGTCCATTTCCTCGCGCATAATGGCTTCGATTTTTTTGGTAATCCGTTTTGCCGGCATAAAGAGCGAAAAAACGCCCGTACCGACCGATTTGATGTAGCCGCCGCGCACCATCAGTGCCTGGCTTTCCACCACGCAGTCGGAGGGGGCTTTTTTGAAGCGTTCGCCCAGCAATGCAGTAAGTTTCATCATCATCCTCCGAAAAATATAACAATAATAAACATAATATAGCACAATCCGTCGCGCTTGTCAAGAAGTCGCGGCAAAAAAGAAGCCCGCGCCGCCCGAGAGGGCGGCGCGGGCTGGTGCCGCGGCGACGCAGGTTGGTGTCCGCGGACGGCGCGATTCGTGCTTGCGGACGACGCAGTTTGTGCCGCAGCCAATGCGATGTGGTGTTCGCGGGTGGCGCGGCTCGTGTTCGTGGTCGGCGCGGTTCGTGCCACGGTCGATGCAGGTTGGTGTCCGCGGGTGGGCGCGGGTTGATGCCTGTGGACGGGCGGCTCGTACCTGTGAATGGTGCGCCCTGTGCCGGCAAGGACTTATTCCTTTGCCGTCAGCAGAATCAATTCGCTTTGCAAGGCTCCGTCCAATCGCACACGGATACCGTCGTTTTTGAGAGAATACCCCGATACGCACGCAGTTTCCCCCGAATTGTCAAAGCGGACAAGGTAGGCCTTCGCCGCGTCGATTCCGCGCGGGAAAATGCGGTTTTCCGCCTCGGCATCACCTGCTAACCGGAATACACCGATCGTACTGCGGGTGCGGTCATCTGCCGCCCGTTCCAGGATGCACACCCCGCGGGGCGTGGTGCCGCAGATTTCCGGTGTGTGATGATAAATCCGATCCCGCCCGGCATAGGGGCGGATATGGGATTTGTAGATTTCAATCGTGCGGCGGATAAAGGCAAGCTGCTCCGGATTCGGGTTACTGCCCACCGGGTTGTAATCGTTTGAGGTGGGTCTGCCGAAAAGCGCGTGGCGCACCTCGGTGTCAAGCGAGCCTTTGCAATGGCTGAACATTCCACTGAAAAGTCTGTCCGCAAATTCCGGGGGCAGTACCATCGTCATCCCGTTGGTGACGGCGATACTGCGGGGCGGAATGTTCCAATCCGAGACCCAGGTGTGCGCAAAATTGCGTACCAGCCCCACGTCAGTGCGCCCGCCCCCTGCGGAGCAGTTTTCAAAAACCACCTCGGGGAAACGGCGGCGCAACCGCCCGAACAGATCCTCCACAATCCGCGTCTGCCGCAAAAGACCGCAGGCGGGGGAGCCGTGCTGTTCGGTTTTCGTCAGCCAGTCCGTTTCATAGGTGTTGTGGTCAAGGCGGAAAAGATCGAGCTTGTATTCTTCAATCACGCGGGCAATCTCGCTTTCCACAAAATCAAGCGCATCGCGGTTGTTGAGATTGAGAAATTCTCCGCATTTTCCCGTGAGATAGGAGGGGGCAAAAAAATCCGGGTGTTCCGCCGCGGCACGGGCGGCAGAGCCGATGCGTTCCGCCTCCATCCACAGCCCGAACAAAAGCCCTTTGCCGTGGATATAATCCCGTGCTTCGTCAATGCCGTTCGGGAAAAGGTCGGGGTCGGGATGCCAGTCGCCCGTGCGCTTGCCCCACTCCTTGGTGG
>CAKSPL010000072.1 GCA_934481325.1 uncultured Eubacteriales bacterium
CGGATCCGAATCCGCCGGAGAAAGACGAACAATCATTCCCCGGCGAGGGGCCGGATGAAATGTTCCGCTTTGAAAAGGTTATGAAAAAGCACTGAGGTGTGATAAGGATTCAAAAATGAGAAACGAAATGACGAAAACAGCCCCCGAGGAACCCCCAAAAAAATGTCAGCCGGGAACCCGCACTTTTTTGTGGGGCAATCCCGGTCGGCTTTATCCATCGTTTTTCGAATTTTTGATTTTTGTGACAAAACGGCGGCGTTTAGCCGCCGGAACCAATATTGTCGGGGTGTGAAAAAACTCATTTTGAGTTTTTTCACCCTTTTTGCGTTTGTGCGGAATCGTGCGGTGCGCCTCGAAAAATACCATTCCGGCGCACGGTACGCAGAGGGAATCAGCGCACTTTTGCCCGACCTCTTCAATATTGGTATTTTTTCCTTTTGGCAAGCAGAAACACCGCGGTAACCGCCACAGCCATAGCTTCCGCCGTGACAATGGAGAACCAGATGCCGTCAAGTTCCCAGATCAGCGGGAAAATCAGCACCGCCGCAATCTGAAACACCAGTGTACGCAAAAACGAAATAATCGCGGAGGTGACCCCGTCGTTGAGTGCCGTAAAGAAGGAGGAGCCGTAGATTGCAAATCCGGAAAAGAAGAAGGAAAAGGAGAACACGAAAAATGCGTGCAGGGTGATTTCCGTCAGCTCCGCATCGTAACCCACAAACAGGCGGGAAAGCGGAGCGGCAAGCCCCAGTGCCAATGCAAACATTCCGGCGGAAAACAACGAGATGATGCCAAGGCTTTTGCGCAGAATACTTTTCAGCTCCCCGTGATTCCGTGCGCCGAAATGAAAACTGATGACCGGTGCGGTGCCGACGGAAAAGCCGATAAAGACCGCCACGAAAATCATACTGACATACATCAGCACACCGTATGCCGCAACGCCGTTTTCCCCCGCATAACAGAGCAGTTGGGCGTTGTAGAGCATCGAAACCAGCGACATTGCGATATTGCTCATCAGCTCGGAGGAGCCGTTGGTGCAGATGCGGAGCAAAGCGACACCAGAAAAGCAAGGCTTGGTGAAACGCAGGCGGCTATCGTTTTTGCAAAAGAAATAAATCGCCGGCAAAAGCCCGCCGACGCACTGGCTGATGACCGTTGCCGCCGCCGCGCCGACAACACCCCAACCGAAAACGGCAACAAACAGTGCGTCCAGTGCCATATTGGCAACGCCTGCCGCCACCGTCACCCGCAGCCCCAGCTTCGGTTTTTCCGCTGTGACCATCAGGGACTGAAATTCGTATTGCAGGAACAGTGCCGGAATCCCGAGTATCACCACGCGGGCATACAGCACGCTGTTTTCCAGCAACGCACCCTCGCCCCCCAGCAGAACCACCACCGGGCGAATCACCGCAAAGCCGATTCCCGCAACCGCCACGCCGACGATTGCGGAAAAGGCAATCAGCATAGAAAACAGTCCGTGTGCCCGCTCGTTATCTCCCTCACCCAATGTTTTGGCAATCAGGGCACTGCCACCGGTGCCGAACATAAAGCCGAAGCCACCGAGAATCATAACCACGGGCATCACGAAGTTGACCGCCGTAAACGCGTCCTTGCCCACAAAATTGGAAACGAAAAAGCCGTCCACCACCCCGTATATCGAGGTGAATATCATCATCATAATCGGCGGAAGGGTAAACCGGAGCAATCCGGCACAGGTAAAGTGGTCAGAAAGCTGAATTCTGTTTTTTCTCATCAATCTTCTCCCCCAAGGTCGGGAACACGAACTTGCTTTGCCTTCGCAAAGCGCACTTTATGATTATACAGGGGGGTGCCTCGATTGTCAAGTAAAAAGCAAAATATTATCGGCTTTCCGATGCGGTGTATTCCGCATTGCGGGTCTGTTTTTCCCCGTCATACAGGTGGCACACCGCAAAATGCCCCGGCGTCGGTTCATACCGCGGCGGTTCCTCGGTTTTACAGCGTTCCATACAATAGGGGCATCGGGTATGGAATTTGCACCCTGCGGGCGGGTCTGCCGGAGAAGGAATTGCCCCGGAAAGCACAATCCGGTTCATCTTCGCGTTCGGGTCCGGCACGGGAATGGCGGAAATCAGTGCTTTTGTGTACGGGTGCAGGGGGGTTGTGAAAATATCCTCGGAGGTGCCGTATTCCACCAGATTACCGAGATACATCACTCCCACCGTGTCCGATATATGCTCCACCACCGAAAGATCGTGCGAAATGAAAAGATATGTCAGCCGATACTGCTCCTGCAAATCACACAGCAGATTGATAATCTGTGCCTGAATCGAAACATCCAGTGCGGAAACCGGTTCGTCACACACCACGAACTGCGGGTTGAGTGCCAGTGCCCTTGCAATGCAGATTCTCTGCCGCTGTCCGCCCGAAAACTCGTGCGGGTAACGGTTTTTGTGAAAGGACTGCAGCCCGCATTTTTCCATCATTTCGTCCACGTATCCGTTCAGCTCCGCCGGGGGGACCAGTGCGTGCTCCTTCACGGCCTCCCCGATGATGGTTCCGATCGGCAGGCGGGGAGAGAGTGAGGAAAACGGATCCTGAAAAATAATCTGCATCCGGGTGCGCGCGGTGCGCAATTCGCGGGGGGAAAGGTCATAAACCTCCCTGCCGTTGAACAGCACCTGCCCGGCGGTTTTTTCGCCGTTCAGGCGCAGAATTGTACGCCCGACGGTGGTTTTGCCGCAACCGGATTCCCCCACCAGCCCCATTGTGGTGCCGCGGCGGATGCGAAAGGTGATGCCGTCCACGGCTTTGACAAACCCCACCGTGCGGGAAAAAAGCCCCCCTCTGACCGGGAAATACTTTTTCAACCCGTTGACCGCCAGAATATCCTGCGGCTCATATTCCCCCGGCGCGGCGGAATCGCCCCTGCGCTCATTTTCCTTCATTTTGTTTCTCCTTATCGCCATAGCGGTAGCACACCGCAAAATGTGTGGGACTGAGCCTGATCATCGGGGGATACTCCCCCCGGCACGCCTCCACCTGCACCTCGCAACGGTCCCGGAAATAGCAGTAATCCGGCATATTGATCGGGTTCGGCACCTTGCCGGGGATGGAATACAGCCGTTCGGTTCTCCTTCCGACAACCGGCTTGGATGCCATCAGTCCCACCGTGTAAGGATGCGCCGGAGCGGAAAAAATCTCCTCCACCGTTCCCTTTTCCACCACACGCCCCGCGTACATTACCACCACCTCGTCCGCCATCTCCGCAACCACGCCAAGGTCGTGGGTAATCAGCAGTACGGCGGCGTGGATGCGTTCCTTCAGGCGGCGCAGTAAATCCAGAATCTGCGCCTGAATCGTCACGTCCAATGCCGTGGTCGGCTCGTCCGCGATAATCAGCCTCGGGGCACAGGCTAGTGCCATTGCAATCATCACACGCTGGCGCATCCCGCCCGACAGCTCGTGCGGGTACATTTTTGCCACGCCGCCGGCATTGGCGATTCCGACCAGCTCCAACAGCTCCACCGCCCGTGCCATCCCCTCGGGCGAATGCTTTTTCTGCCCGGTGTGCAGGGCAATTGCCTCCCATACCTGATCTCCGATGCGGAAAACCGGGTCAAGGCTTGTCATCGGCTCCTGAAAAATCATAGAAAGGTATTTCCCGCGCAGTTTCCGCATCGCATTGGCGGGCATTTTGGCAATATCAAAGGCTTTGTCACCGAGGTTAAAGCGGATTTCCCCGCCCGTAATCTGCCCCTGCGGGCGTTGCAGAAGCTGCATCACGGAAAGGGCGGTTACGGATTTGCCGCAGCCAGACTCCCCGACCACCCCAACGGTTTTCCCGGCGGGAACCGAAAAACTGATTCCGTCCACCGCCCGAACCACGCCGACATCCGAAAAAAACCAGCTTTTCAGCCCCTCAATTTCCAACACGTTGGCAGGGTTTTTCATTTCGGTCAGATAGGCGCGCTCCGGCACGTTTCGCCGTTTGCGGACTTTTTCCAAGCGCGCCACGGCGCGGTGGTTTTCCCGCGCGATTCTTCCCGCTTCCCCGGAGGAAAGATAACCCTCTCTTTTTCTGTATGACATATTCCGCTCCTACCGTTTCATTTTGGGGTCAAACGCATCGCGAAGTCCGTCCCCCACCAGGTTGAATGCCAGTACCGTCAAAAGCAACAGCACGCCTGCCGGAATCCAGATAAACCCGTAGGTGGTGAGTACGTGGGTATCCGTAACGTCGCTGATGATATTCCCCCACGAGGCAAACGGATATTTCACCCCGAGCCCGAGAAAGGACAGCGTGGATTCGGTCAGAATCGTGCCGCCGAGTCCCATCGTGCAGGTCACAATCAGTTGGGGAATCACATTGGGGATCAGATGCCGGAAAATCCGATGCGGCACCCGGATGCCGCACGCCTCGGTGGCAACCATAAACTCCTGCCCGCGAAGTGAAAGAATCTGCCCGCGCACCATCCGCGCCACGCCGGGCCACCCGAGAAAGCCGAGAATCAGCATCAGGTACAGCATCCGAGCGGAGGAACCGATATGCATCGCATCCATCGCCGCGCCGAGAATGATAATCACCGGCATAGAGGGAATACAGTAAAACACGTCCACCACCCGCATCACTACCATATCCACAAAGCCGCCGAAATACCCAGAAACACCCCCGAAAATCACCCCGATAACCGTTGAAATCAATTCCACCACAAAGCCGATAATCAGGGACACTCTGCCGCCGTACATCAGCCGTGTCAGCATATCCATCCCGTTTCCGTCCGTGCCAAGCGGATGCGCCCTGCCCGGTGCGGCATAACGGTCATACACGCGCACCGAAATTTCCCGCTGAATTTCGTAGGTATCGGTATCCGCACGGTACACGATATAGTGCGTTTCGGTGCCGGATTCCCCCGTCACCGAAAAGGATTTCTCCCCGCTCCGGATTGCCCCGATCAGCTTTTCCCGGTATTCCTGCGTGAGAAACACGTCCTGCATCACGGGGTTGACCGCAAACCGCCCGATGTACGCCGCCTCGGTGCCGTCGGATCCGCTCACGCTTCCGTTTTCGTTCAGAGTATAGGATTTCCCCTCCGCCACAAAGCTGTCCTGCCCGCCGGAAAAGGCAAGCAGTGCGGCACGGCGGAAGGCATAGGAAAGCTCCCCTGCCGCGGCAGTGCTGACAATATCCGGCGAGGCAATACCGATTTCGGTATCCCCCGCCGACAGTACATACAGCTCTTTCCCCGGGTTTTCCACGGTATAGGCAACACCCTGATAGGAAAACGCGGTTTTCCCTTTGGCGATTGCCAGCTTCATCTGCGCCTGCAACACCGCGCGGAAATTCTGCCCCGGCGCGGCGGTAAAACGCAGCTCCTTGTTTTCCGCCGCGCCGGCATAAACCTTACGCTGAGTTTCGGTGGTATAAAAGGTCTGATCCTGCCGATAGGGGGTAATCAGCCCGCCGAGAAAGGAAAAAAGGAACATAAAGGCAAGCACCGCAAGCCCTGCCACGGCGGTTTTGTTGCGGAAAAACCGTTTGGCAACCATCGTGCCGGGTGTGAGCACCGGCACGCGGCGGTCATCGCCGAGCGAGAGCGTTTCCGTGTCCTTTTTTGCCTTCGGCGCGCCTACCGTGGGGGTCTTGCCCTCGTCACGAAGCCCGTGGGAGCCTGTCTCCCGTTCTTTTTTTCCGGAACTCATACACTGCTCCTTTCAGGAAATTCGGACGCGGGGATCCACCACCGCGTAAAGAATATCGGAAATCAGATTTCCCGCCAGTGTGAGAACGGCGAGAAACATCAGGTAAAACATCGAAAACGGAATATCCCCGCCCACCATCGCGTGATAGGAGGTATACCCTATCCCGGGGATGGAAAAAAGCGTTTCGGTAATCAGCGCACCCGCAAAAAGCCCGGGGAGCGAACCGCCGATTACCGTAACCAGCGGAATCAGGGTATTGCGGAACGCGTGGGCATAAATCACGCGGCTTTCCCGAAGCCCCTTGGCACGCTCGGTACGGATAAAATCGGCATTCAGCACTTCCAGCATATTGGTACGGGTATAGCGCATCAGCGACCCCACACTGACCACAACCAACGTCAGAATCGGCAACACCAGATGATGCGCCTTATCAAAGAACTGCCCCCACGGGCTCAATTCCGCGTAATTTCTGCCCACCAGCCCGAAAAGATCAAACCAACCGAGCCTGACCGAAAACAAGAGCTTGAGCAATGCCGCAAAAAAGAAGGTGGGCAGTGAAATCCCCGCCAACGCCGCCACGGATATCACGTAATCGCCGGCAGAATACTGCTTTGTGGCGGCAATCACCCCCAGCGGAACGGCAATCAACAGTTCCATCACAAGCGCAATTGCCCCCATCATAAAGCTCAGTGGCACCGTTTCCCGGAATTTCTGCACTACGGGAACGGTATAATACCAGCTGTCCCCGAATTCGCCGCGCAGCATATTAC
>CAKSPL010000073.1 GCA_934481325.1 uncultured Eubacteriales bacterium
CCGTACCCGCCGGATTTCTGCTCGCTGTCCCCGCCGGATTTCTGTTCTGCATCCTCGCCGCTCTTTTGTTCGGCATCCCCGCCGCTCTCCGGCGCGGTTTTGCTATCCTGCCCGGCGGTCGATTCGGGCGTTTCTCCGCCTTCCTCTTCGGCTTCCTCTCCCAGCCCCAATGACCACTGCACCGCGTCCGGCGGGTTTTTCAGAATCTGACGAATCAGCCGCTCCGGGGTCAGCTCCCCTTCGTTTTCCGCCGCCGCCGTGCCGCGCGCGTTCAGCACGCACTTTTGCAGAAAAAGCCCGTCCAGAAAGACGTTGTGCGTTTCGTCCGTGATGTAGGCAAGCAGACTGCTTTTCACATCCTCGGGGTCGGCACCCGCCTCTTTAATGTAATTGGTAAGAAAAGAAAAATCGCATCCCTCGGGGGCTTTCCGCTTCCCCGCGGAGATTTCCAGTGCAATGATCAGCAACCGCTCCGCCGTTGCCGTCTTTTTGGTTCCGTATTCTTTTGCTTCTGTCAGCAGGGCATCCAATGCCGCGCTGTTTCTGACTTCTGCCATAAAAGATCCTCGCTTTTTGGTTATTTGCTGTGTCCGCATCAAGATTCGTTGCAAACCGATAAGGACATCATATCATATTTTTCGCGCGCCGTCAACAGGTTGTTCACAAGTTGAACGTTTTTTCCGGCATCAAAAAAGCACCCTGCGGGGTGCTTTTCTGAACGGTGTGCAATCAGGAGTTTTCCTTTTCCATAAACTGTTGAATCGACATCATATCCTTGGCAATCATAAAGAATTTGTCGTTATAGTTGTCCACGGTGGCGGCGGCAACCATAATCATATACTCAAACAGATCCTCGGAAAGCGTGCTTTCCCGGTAGCTGGAGGTCATTCTGTAACGGATTTCACCGTCGCGAAGGTCATAGTCAAAGGAGCCGTCCACTAAGCCGTAGTTTGCCACGCAGACCGCCAGCGCACCCTCCATCCGCTTATCCTCGGGCATATTGAAAGGCAGGGGGGAAATAAACTGTATCACCTGCTGCCGGGGCTTGACGACCATAATAAACTCAATCGGCAGGTCATCCCCCTTGACGCCGCTTTTGATCAGCAGGTCGTCCTCGTGCTTTTCGTATTTCCAGTCTCTGGTGTCCAGCATCCGAATCAGCGTGTCATAGACCTCTTTTGCTTTTTGCATATTTACTTCTTCTGCCATCACAGGTTCCTCCGTATTATAAATTTGTCATTGCGGGAGCCTTGCTCGCCGTTGTCATATGACACTTATATTGTGCCACATTTCTCCGCGTTTGTCAACGGGTTATGGAAAAAATTTCAAATACTCTTCGGGATTTTCCGACCGAAGGGGCGTTTTGCCGTCCGCCTCACGCAAGAAGCTTGCTAAAAAGCAAATTTTCACGGGATGCTCCGGGCAAAAAACGCCGAAACCCGCGGGAAACCTTGAAAATCAAGGAATCCCGCGGGTTTTCGTGTGGAGCTGGTGGTGAGATTTGAACTCACGACCTGCTGATTACGAATCAGCTGCACTACCCCTGTGCTACACCAGCAACGGAAAGATTATAGCATAGTTTTTCTCATTTTGCAAGGGGTTTTTTGCATTTTTCAAAAAAAGCTTGTCCGCGGCACCTTTTTCCCACTTTTTTTGCATAAGGTATAGGGAAGAAAAAAGAAGGGAACGATGCGTATGACAAACGAAGTACGGCCCCGCCGCGCGGGGCTTTCCCCGCGGCAGGTGCAGGAGGCACGCCGCACGCACGGCGAAAACCGATTCAGCACCCGCGCGCGGCGGGGCTTCTGGCGGCGGTTTCTCTCCAACCTCGGGGACCCCGTAATCAAGGTGCTACTGGCGGCACTTGCCGTCAATCTTTTGCTTCTGTTTCGCGAAAAGGACTGGTTTGAAACCGTCGGCATTGCCGTTTCGGTGTTTCTTGCCACCTTTATCTCCACACTGTCGGAGTGCGGAAGTGAGGCGGCTTTCAGCCGCCTTTGCGAAGCCTGCGGCACGGCGTACTGCCGGGTGCGGCGGGGCAGGGTGACCGAAATTCCGGTGACCGAGGTGGTGGTCGGCGATGTCATCCTGCTCTCGCCCGGGGACAGAATCCCCGCGGACGGGGTGCTTTTTGAGGGGCGGCTGTCGCTGGATCAGTCCGCCCTGACCGGGGAGAGCCGGGAGGCGGAAAAATCCCCCGCCGCCGTGCGCGGCACGCTCTCGCCCGATTCCCCCTGCGGGCTGTTTGCCGGATGCACCGTGCTTTCGGGCGAGGGGGAAATGGAGGTCACCCGCGTGGGGGACGCCACGATGCTGGGTGGAATTTCGGGGGAGCTGCAACAGGAAACGGGGGATAGCCCGCTCAAACGCCGGCTGACAAAACTTGCGCGGCAGATCAGCACGGTTGGCTATATCGCGGCGGCGTTGTGCGTGGCGGCGTTCCTTTTTGACCGACTGGTCATCGACTCCGGCTTTTCGGGGGCGGTAATGCTGGCGCGCCTGCGCGATCTGCCGTTTCTGGCATCACTCCTGCTGAGTGCGCTCACGCTGGGGCTGACGGTCGTCGTGATGGCAGTCCCCGAGGGGTTGCCGATGATGATTGCGGTGGTGCTTTCCTCCAACATCCGGCGGATGATTCGGGATAACGTGCTGGTGCGCAAGCCCGCGGGGATTGAGGCGGCGGGCAGTATGAATATTCTGTTTACCGACAAAACCGGAACCCTCACGCGCGGGAGACTGACCCTTTCGGGCGTGCTGACGGCGGGTGCTTCCTTCGGGGGCGCGACGGAACTGCAAAAAAAGGCACCGGGGCTGTTTCGCGCGGTCTGCCTTTCGGCATATGCCAACTCCGGTGCCGCACCGGGAGAGCGGGACGGCAAACCCGCCGCGCTTGGCGGAAACGCCACCGACCGGGCGTTGCTTTCGGCGTTTCTCCCGTTCGGCGCGCCGGATTTTACGGTGCGGGAGCGATTGCCCTTTGACAGCACCCGCAAGCTCGCCGCCGTCCGCTTGGCGGACGGGCGGGTATTTCTCACCGGCGCGCCCGAAAAGCTCCTGCCGCAGGTGCGCGAGGCAAAGGACCCGGACGGGTTGCCCGTTCCGTTTTCCAAAAACGTGTTTGCGGGGAGAATGCGCGCCCGCGCCGAGGCGGGCGAGCGACTGATTTTGCTTTGCGAGGCGGAAAAAATGCCGGGTGAGGGCAGGGAAATCCCCCCGCTTTCCCTGCTGGCGGCGGTCAGCTTTTGCGACCCCGTGCGCCCGGAAGCATCCGACGCGGTGGCAACCCTGCATCGCGCGGGCGTGCAGGTGGTGATGATGACCGGGGACGGAAAGGAGACCGCCACGCACATTGCCGCCGCGTGCGGAATGTTAGGCTCCGATTCCGTGTGCCTGACCGGCGGGGAATTGGCGGCACTTTCCGACGGGGAGGTTACGGCTCTGCTCCCCCGTCTTGCGGTGGTGGCACGCGCGCTCCCCTCCGACAAAAGCCGGCTCGTTCGCCTTTGCAGGGCGGCGGGGCTGGTGGTGGGAATGACCGGGGACGGCGTAAACGACGCGCCCGCCCTCAAAGCCGCCGACGTCGGCTTTGCGATGGGGAGCGGCACCGGCGTGGCAAAGGAAGCGGGCGACGTGGTGATTCTGGACGACAATCTCGCGTCGGTCACCCGCGCGGTGCTTTACGGGCGCACCGTGTTCAAAAGCATCCGCAAATTCATCACCTTACAGCTGATTATGAATTTCTGCGCCGTCGGCATTTCGATTCTCGGCCCCTTTATCGGGTTTGAATCACCCGTCACCGTGGTGCAGATGCTTTGGATCAACATCATTATGGACACCCTCGGCGGGCTTGCCTTCGCCGGCGAGGCACCGATGCCGCGCTATCTGAAGGAGCCGCCCAAAAAGCGCGACGAGCCGATTCTCACCCGCGGCATCGTGGGGCGGATTGCGTTTCTTTCGCTTTACACGGTCGGGCTTTCGGTGTTTTTCCTGAAATCCCCCGTAACGGTGCGGCTTTTTCGGCAGATGCCGGGGGATTTGTGCCTGCTGACCGCCTTTTTCGCGCTCTTTATTTTCGCCGGGGTGTTCAACTGCTTCAACGCGCGCAGTGACCGGGTGCGTCTGCTTGCCGGCATCCGCAAAAACCGCGCCTTTCTGCCGATTATGCTGGCAGTGGCGGCGGTGCAGATTGCTTTCGTGTACCTCGGCGGCACGATGTTGCGCACCACACCGCTGACGTTGCGTGAGCTTTGCGCCACGCTCCTGCTTGCCTTTTCTGTCATTCCCGCCGGGTTTTTACAGCTGGTGTGGAAAAAACTTTGCGGAAAGGGCGACCTTTACTGAAAACGCCTTGACAACGGCGGCACATTATGTTATACTAAAACCAACATAGCTTGACCGGAGACCGCCGCACCGCCACCGGGGCGGGCGCGGGGCTTTTCCGTCGGATCGGGAGGAGGGAGCGTTATGGAATATCTTTGGATTCTTTGGCTTTCGGTGCTGGTGTTTTCCGTGGTGGCGGAGGCGGCAACGGCAGATCTGATTGCCATCTGGTTTTTCCCCGGTGCGCTGATCGCGATGATTCTGTCGCTTTGCGGTGCGCCCGTGGCGGTGCAGCTGCCGGTGTTTCTCGGTACGGGGCTTGTGCTGATTTTCTGCACCAGACCCTTCTGCCGGAAATTCCTGAAGGAGAAAAACTCCAAAACCAATACCGATATGCTCATCGGCGCGGAGTGCCTGGTCACCGAGAAGATTGACAACCTGCACGAGCAGGGGGAGGTCAAAGTCGGTGGGCTTCGCTGGTCGGCTCGCGCCGAAAAGGACGAAACCGTGCCGGTGGGGGCATTGGTCACGGTGCTTCGCATTGAGGGCGTAAAACTGATTGTAAAACCGAAAAAAGAAAAGAAAGAGGAGAATTAAAATGGTCGGATTGATTGTTGCGGTTTGCATTATTGCGATTATCCTGATTATCGTGCTGGTATCCAACATCCGTGTGGTGCCGCAGGCATACGCTTACGTGGTGGAGCGGCTCGGCTCCTATCACACAACCTGGAAAAACGGACTTCACGTCAAGGTGCCGTTTATCGATCGTCTCAATCAGCGCATCAACCTGATGGAGCAGGTGGTGGACTTTCCGCCCCAGTCGGTGATTACCAAGGACAACGTGCGGATGCAGATTGACACCGTGGTGTATTATCAGGTGACCGACTGCAAGCTTTACGCTTACGGCGTTTCCAACCCGCTGTTTGCCATTGAAACGCTGACGGCAACGACCCTGCGGAATATGATCGGCGAGCTGGATCTGGACGGAACGCTGACCTCCCGCGATACCATCAATACCAAAATGCGCGCGATTCTGGATGAGGCAACCGACGCGTGGGGCATCAAGGTCAACCGTGTGGAGTTGAAAAACATTATGCCCCCGAAAGAAATTCAGGACGCGATGGAAAAGCAGATGAAGGCGGAGCGTGAACGCCGCGAATCGATTCTGCGTGCCGAGGGTGAGAAAAATTCCGCTATCCTGGTGGCGGAAGGGCGCAAGCAGTCCGCTATTCTGGAGGCAGAAGCCGAAAAACAGGCGGCGATATTGCGCGCCGAGGCGGAGCGCGAGGTGCGCATCCGTGAGGCAGAGGGTGAGGCTGAGGCAATCTTAAAGGTGCAGGAGGCTACTGCCGCCGGTATCCGGATGATTAACGAGGCAAAGCCCTGCCCCGAAATGCTGACACTGAAGAGCTTTGAGGCTTTGGAAAAGGTGGCAAACGGGCAGGCAACCAAAATTATCATTCCCTCGGAATTGCAATCCCTCGCCGGGCTTGCCGCAACCCTGGCGGAAACCGTGAAAAAATAAGAACCCCGCCTGCACCGCCGCCTGCGGTACCTGCGGTGCGGCTAAACAGCCCGCGCGATACTTTGGGTACACACGCCCGGGGTGTGGCGTGTACCTGCGGACTCCGTCTTTGACGGCGGCTGATAGGCTTTCGCCTTGCTTTGGGTACACACGCCCGAGCTGTGGCATCGGTGGTGTAAAATTTTTTGAGGGAGTCAAGAGGGGACTTTTTGTAAAAAGTCCCCTCTTGCGCGTTTTCCTTTGGCGGTTTTTGATTGCGCCCGCTAACCTTTGCGGGTGTTACGCACAACATCACGGGCGAAGGTAACCCCCGCGCGGCGACCCGTTTTGGTGAAAAGATTTTTTACACAGCAAGCGTCCTTGCCCGCTTTTTCTTTGAGACGGTAGGCACAAAGAAAAAGCGGACAAGGGGCAACGCCCCTTGTCGTGAAAACAGAAATGCCAAAAGGAGACGCGCCAAAGGAAACTTTTTGAGAAAAGTTTCCTCTGGACTCCTTCAAAAACTTTCACACGGCTAATGCCGGACTTTGGGCGTGTGTACCCAAGGCAAAGCGTCAGCCTATCAG
>CAKSPL010000074.1 GCA_934481325.1 uncultured Eubacteriales bacterium
GTTCTGTTGTCGATTGCGAAGGAGCCTTGCAGATAGAGTTTTAACTGGGTGGCAAGATCCCCGTATACCGCGGTGCTGAGTCCGTTGAAGAATTCGTGGTTACCAACCGCGTAGTGAATACCCGGGATGGAGTATCCTTCCGCCTCCAGTTCTTTCACAATGTCAATAAACAGCTGATATTGCTTCAGTGCCCCGTAATCGGTCAGGTCACCGTTGATGATAATGCCCTTGCTGTCCGGGGAGTTTTCCGTAATGTATTTCAGAAAATCTTTGGTGTGTTTTTGACGCAGGATATCGGTGTTTGATCCGCTGCCAACCAGGTGCAGGTCACTGCCGACCTGAAACTCCAGAATCGCTTTGCCAAGCGCGGGCGAGGCGGCACCGTCAGGCAGGGCAACCTCTACCGGCTCCGAAAGCCCGCCCGCATTGGAGGCATAAACCAGCAATTTGATAGCCCCGGTGGGAATCAGCGTGTGGGAAGCCATTGTAAAGGTGGTCACCTCTCCTGTTACCTTGTGCTGTGCCAGTGCGGTATAGCCTGCAAGGCGACCCTTGGCATCGCCCCAGTACATCACAATGTCGGATGCCGCGTTCTCAGTGAGAAGCCCGGAGAGCTTTACGGTTACGGTGCCGTCCGCAAAGCCGTCGGTATTGTTATTCAGCGTGTATGCGGCACCAAGGGGTGCCGCGGGTGCGTCAACCGTTTCATCGGTTACGGTGATGTTGATTTTGATGCTTGCACTATCAAATCCTTGGGTGTTTTTTACAAAAATCAGGGTGTAATTACCGGCGGGGAGATAGATATACTTGTCTTCGCTCGCTGGTGTATTAAAGCCGGTGCAGTTGCGGATATTGTAGGGCCACTCGGTGATGTTTGAAAGGTATTCCCAACGAATGGAAGTTTTGGGGTTTTGGTCGGCACTGCGCTGTACGCCGATCCAGTCGGTTTTTGCCGCAGTGGAGCCGATGGCATTGACCAGAATCGGCTCACCGTATTTGAATACGGTTTTGTTGACGGTCAGATTGGATTCCACAATGGTAATCGGAATTCTGTATATGGTTTTGCTTAACCCACCGTCTTTTTCCACATAAACAACGTAATAGTTTCCGGCAGGCAGATCCTTCAGGGTTTCGTCAGCCTTGCTGTTGTAGGCGGATGTGCGCAAGTCAAACGCAACACCGTCGCCGTATCCTTTGGTGGGACCGCTGCCGTCTGATGTTTTGATGTATCTCCAACGGATATATGTGCCGGAGTTGGCGCCGGCATTGCTACGGGCAACAATGCCAATCCAGTCTTTGTCGTTTGTTGCGGTAGGCGTTACCATAATCGGCTCGCCTACTTTGAAAATGGTTTTTTCCAGTTTCATAGCACCCTCAATTTCCGGTCTGATTGTAATCTGAATGTACTCGGTGGCAGTTTTTGCCGAGCCGCCGTTTGTGAAGAAGATATAATATCTTCCTGCGGGGAGATTATCTGTTTTGTAGCTCATTGTATATTTCAGATTGTCGTCCTTAGTGTCTACGATTGGATGCGCTTCTCGAAGATTGATTGCCACGCCGTTACCGCGACCGCTTCCGCGATCATCTTTGGGATAGTTTTTTGTAATATATCTCCAATAGATCGCGCCGCCGGCATAAAACGGCTGACCGTTTTTCTCCGGTGCAATCCCGACCCAACTGGCATCACTGTCGGCATACGGGGTCACCATAATCGGCTCGCCCAACTCAAATACGGTCTTTTCCACATACAGATGTGTGGTTTTTGCCGCGGTGCTTTCCGCGGTGGTTGCGGTACTGCCCGTGCTTTCGGTTTCCGCCGCGGTTGCCAGTGGCAGGCAGAAGGGAAGCAGCATCAGACAACTGAGTAAAATTGCGATCAGGCGTTTCATAAGGACTCCTTTTTGCAAATTGTATTTGTATCAGAGATACAAGTATATTATAAAGGAAAAACCCACAAATGTCAACACTAATCCATAAAAATCCAAAAAAAGTTGAAATGTACGGAAAAATATGTTAAAATAAAAAGGAAGAATTTTTTATCGGAGGGACAGAATGTTAGCGGAGGAGCGTCGGCAGAAGATTTTGGAACTGATTTATCGGAACGGGCAGGTTTCCGGCTCCGAATTGTGCGAGTTGTTTGGCGTGTCGGACGAGACGGTGCGGCGTGACCTTGCAGCGGTGGCGATGGCGCATCCGATTAAAAAGGTACACGGCGGGGCAGTGCTGATTACACAACGAAACCGCGATTTACCGTATGAACGCCGCCGCGCACGAAACCGGGAGCAAAAACGCCTGATTGGAATTGCCGCGGCGCGGCATATTGCCGACCACGATGTGATTGTGCTGGATTCCGGAACGGGTGCCGAGGCGATTGCCGAGGCAATCTCGGGCGTTTCCGATATCCGAATCATCGTTGCGGCATTGCCCGTGGCGCAGATTTTGCTGAGAAAGCGCGCAAACGGTGACTTTTCCGGCAGAATTTATTTTGTGGGCGGGGAATTGCATTCCTCGTGCGAAAATGCTTCCGGCGGGCTTGCCGCACAGGGCTTGCGGCAATTTCAGGCTGACAAGGTGTTTGTCGGCGTAACTGCCGTATCCGAAAACGGAATTTCGGTTTGGGATGAGGATGACGGGGTGTATTCCACCGCGCTGATTGATTGTGCCACCGAGGTGATTGTTTATGCCGAAAGCGATAAACTGGGTAAGGAGAGCTTTTATCGGGTCTGCCCGCTGGAAACGCTTTCCTGCCTGATTACGGATGGTGAAACTGAAATGCAAACGGGGCTTCGTAAAGCTTTGGAGGACGCCGGGGTAAGGGTGGAATTTGCGGCAAAACACGGATAATATGATCTGTGTTTCCGTCAAAAAACGGGAAAGCACACAAAGAATGCTTTCCCGCTTTTTGAATTCGTTTGGAAAATGTCAAAAGTCTTTCGCCGGGAGAAAAATGCCGATTCCCCTTCCGGTTTTTCTTCCTTCTTTCAGCCAACGGATATATCCGCGGCGGAAGGACGTATCGGCGGGCAGAGAATCCGGATCTCCGGTATAATCCATATCGAACAGACGCCAGAGCTCGGTGTAGTCGCTGAATTCCGAGGAATATATGATATCAAAGTCACGGATAAAACGGGCGAGATTGGAATCCTGCCTGAGAAGTTCCTGATTGGGGGGAAATAACAGCCACGAGGAGCAGAAAAACGCCGCTCGTTCCACACCGAAACGTTCCCTGAAAAACACTGCCGCACGGCGATATTCCCGCATAACTTCATCGTGATCAAGGTGCTTTCCCGTTCTCGGAATGTGCACATCAATGAGCGGGGTATCGGCGGTAAGGCAAAACCCGTCCTTTTCGTATCGGATATGATGCCGCTCGGGATTATAGCAGATTCTGCGGAACTGCAAAAGCCCAAAAGCAAAAAGCCGAAGAGCATAAAAATCACGGTACCATGGGGTTACAAAGCTCCCCCAGATGCCTTTCACCAGCCGGCATTCCATTAGTTTGTATTTCAGATCGGCGGCGGATTCGGCAAAAATCTCATGAGGGAGATTTGCTGCTTCATAATTTTTCTCAAGTTGCGGCAACAGCAACAGGTAAAGCAAAAATTTTGAAGTGTATTCGTGAATGCCGAGCGGTGCCGCCAGCGCGGCAAAATCCTCCCGCATTTTTTCCTGGTTGCAGAGAATATCTGCGGCGTATCTGCCGAGAATTTCTTTCGCCGCCGCATTTGTTACCGGGTCTGCGGCAATTCTGCCATATGCCTGCGCAAGCACGTATCGGCTTTCTTCGGGATAGGAGTAGTCCTCAAAAATTTTCAAAAGAGTTTCAATCGTACAAAAGCTCTCCATCGAAGTACCTCCGGATTTTGAAAAGATGGGGTGCGTGCGGTTTATTGGATTTTTACATCCAGTCCGTTCAATTCCACGCCCGCATCGGCGCGGACGAGGATGTATTTGGTGCCGTCAATCATGCGGGTTTCCACAAGCCCCTGACCCTCGGGGGTAACCTTTATCACCACCTCCGGCGTTTTCAGCTCAAACTTTTTCGGGCTGACGATATTTTTCGGCACAAGATCGGTTCCGCTACCGAAGTTTTCGGCGTAAACCTTATCAAATTTTTCCGCTTTTTCCGCGGGGACGCCGCAGTTTTCCAGCATTTCGCGCATCTCCCGTTGGGAGATTACCAAAGGCTCCGGATCCTTGCTTTCCTTGTGCTCCTCCATACGCGCCGCAACGCCTGCGTGTACCGCACGGGCGATTTCAAAGCTGCAATCCTCCCCCAGCGTTTCGGCAAGCACGGTATGAAAGGCGCGCCCCTGCTCGGCGGCGGGCATTCTGATTTTGCCCCCGAACAGGGCGGTGGTCAGCTCCTCATACGGTTCCTCGGTGCTTTTGGTGTAAAACAGCGTGTCGTAAATGTTGGTTTTCCGGTCGTCAAAGGAGGGGAAAAGGAAGCCCACATCCGGCGCGGCAAGCGCGTTCTCACCGGGATTGTTGCAAAAGCACTTTTCCGCGGGATTATAGGAAAGCCCTGATTTGGTTGCCTTGACCGGGCAGATGGCACAGGTGAGAAATGTAAAGGTTTCCTCGCCCGCGTCCTCGTATTTTGCGCCGTCCTTGCCACGATAAGGCACATCGTAACGGTTGAGTGCCAGTAAAATACAATAATTGTCCCCGCTTTCGTATGCCGCGGTGATTTTGGCGAACAATTCGCCCACTGTCGCGTCGTCCGTAAGCTCGCTCTCCCGCAGGCGCATCAGCAATCCGTGCTCCTTTGCTTCTGCCACTTGCGCCGTGGAGAAGGGAATATCCAGCAGATTGCGGTCAATTGCACCGGAGAGCGTTTTTTTGAAAACGGAAAGATATTTTGCGGCTTCATCTTCGCTCATCATCGCAAGGGATCGGCGAAACCGCGCAATGATTTCTCCGTTGCCGTTGACATAACAGCCCAGCACGGCGTTGATGGTCTGCCGTTCGGGGGCAAGGGAACGGCGAATTTCGGATACTTCTTTTTCGTTCATAGCTTCCTCACAGACAGGGGCTGCCGGAAGGCAGCCCCGTTTTTTTAGGCACCGTCGGAATTACGCGGTAATGCCTTATTTGATTTGCGTTCCTTCCGGAATCAGATCGTCCACAAAAATGACCTTACAGCCGCAGGCATTGTTGGTGCCGGCAAGCAACATTCCTTCGCTGGTCACGCCTGTGATACGCGTGGGTGCCAGGTTGGCGATGACGATAATCTTTTTGCCGATCAGGTCTTCGGGTCGGTACTCGCTCTTGATGCTGGAAACAATGGTGCGCTCGCCGTTTCCGTCCGCAAGGGTCAGCTTCAGGCAGCTGTGGGATTTGCGGATTTCCTGTGCTTTGAGTACCTTGCAAACGCGCAGATCCACCTTCAGGAACTCGTCCAACGAGATTTCGGGTTTCACCGGCTCCACGGGATCCGGGTCACCGTATACGCGCTCCTCTTTGACCTCTGCCGCCGCTTCCTCATACATCGGCTTTTCTTCTTCCTCGGTGCGCGGGGTCGAAAAGTCAAGCAGATTGACATAACTTTCCTTGTCGATGGCATAGAGGAAGAGATAAAGCCGCGGGCCTTTTTCTTTGTTCAGCAGCAGCCGGTAGACCGCCTTGAAAAACTCGCCCTGCTTTGCTTTCAGCTCTTTGTCGGCAAGGTCGGTGCCGAACTGCCGTTTCGGGATGGCGTAAAGCTCCGCGTTCAGCTCGTCCAGCGTGAAACTGTTGCCTGCGATATAATCGTGCAGGGCGGCAATTTCCGCTTTTTCCGCGTCGGTAAGCGTTTCATAGACCTCAAAATTGCGGCGCGGACACAGGCGGTTGACCTGGTCGGGGGCGCATTTTTCCAGCCAGAATTGCGCACGGGAAAGTCTGTCGGCAAATTCCGCATACTTGTAGGGAGTGCCGATTTTTTCAAACACGGTTTCCAGCATCGGTACGTTGAAGTTGACGATGGAGCCGAGCTGTACCAAAAGTCCCATCGGTACGGTGGCAACCTCGTGCCCCGGCACCTTGCAGTTTTCCATAATCGCGCGCACATAGTCGGGCGCAGTGCCGTTCCGGCAGTCGTTCAGCATTTTGTCAAACTCGAAATACTGGCGCAAAATCCCCTCGTCAAAGCAGAAATCAAAGGCTTTGAGTGGTTCGGTTTTGGAGTAAAGCCAAAGAATAATCTCCGGCTCATAGAGGCGAAGCAGGGTCTCCGGGGTCATATTCAGCCCGGAGGAGCCGGACATTTTGCCGGTTGTGCCCTTGATGCCGATAAATTCATAGCCTTGGAAGATCGGTGCGTCGTAGCCGAAAATTTCTTTGGCGATATCTTTACTGGTGTCATAACTGCCGTTGAT
>CAKSPL010000075.1 GCA_934481325.1 uncultured Eubacteriales bacterium
CGCCCACACCGTAACCCCGATAATAAGCGCATCCGGGTATTTGCGTTGCAGTTGATCCAGGCAGTTGTTGATTGCCCCGCAAAAGGTGTCCGCATCCGTGTCGGTATCCTTACCCAGCGGCACCTTTTTGCAAAAATCGTTTCTTCCGCCCTCAAACAGGATAATCTGAGGTGCGGCGGATGCCATCCCGGAAATCCGTTCGGTCATCGGGTAATGATTCTGATCCTGCCGGTTGGATATGGTACTGCCCCCGATGCCGTAATTTTCAAAGGTCATCCCGTATTTGCGCGCCAGCAGGTTGGGCCAGACGTAATCCTTGCCGGTTTTACTGCCGCCAAAATAGCTGTCCCCCATTGCATACATCGTAATGCCTGAAAGCTCCTCAAACCACTGCTCGGCGGGGGAAGTTTTCAAAAACCGTTCCACGGTCAGGTCCTTAAGCGTTTTTCCGGCTTCGGAAAGTGCCAGGGTGCCTGTTTTTTTCACATACTCGGTATAAACCTTGGCAAATTTCAGCTTTTTGGTGTTTTTGGCGGTCTGCCCGGAGGCATAACAAACCCGCACGTATTCATCCGCAAAGGTGCTGACGTAAGTGTAGGTTGCGGTGTAATTGCTCTCAAATTTCGTAATCTCGCGGGAGCGGCCGCCGGTGCCGGTATAGTGATCCCCCGGCTCATCCAATACAAACTCCCCTGCCTCGTTTTTCACCCAATGTGAAAGCACATACACCGTTTTGTCCGCATATCGGGTATCCAAATTGTCGGTACCGCTGTTGTCGTCGGTAAACCGAAGCTCCGTGCCTGCCTTTTTGAGGTGAATCACATCGCTGTATGAGTACCCTTCCGCGCCGTCCACCAGTGCCAAGGGGTGGTCTTTGTCGAGATCGGAAGTGACCTTTCCCATATGCCACACCACTTCAATCTGATTTTCTTCCAGCAGTTCTTCTTTTTTGCAAGCGCAAAGCAACGGGAAAACAAGACACAATGTCAGAATAAAAGCACCGATTCGTTTCATTTCAGCAATTCCTCATTACAAATCAAGGTTACCTTGGTGTAAAATTCTTTCTTTCCGCTCATCATTGAAAAGGCGTCATTCACGCGCGAGAGCGGATAGCGGTGCGTTATCAGCTCCGCAAAGGGAAGCTGACCCTTTGCCATTACTTCCGCCACGGCACGCCAATCGTTTATCCGATCGTTATAGGAAGAGTTCCAGGTGCCGCAAAGCGTCAGTTCCCGCCGCAAAATCTGCGAATAAGCACCGGCAGGTACGGTCATATCTCCAAAGGGATTGCCCATCAACACGATTCTGCCGTGCGTTTTCAAAGAGAGGATTGCATTGGTAAGTGCCGCGCCGGCACCCGTGCCTTCCAGTGCGACGTCAAAAAGCCCGTCCCGCTCGCGATCGTAAGCCGGAAACCCGAGGCGGCGGGCAAAATCCAGCTTTTTTTCGCTGATGTCCACCACCCGCACTTCGGATGCGCCGGACATTTTGGCAAACCCGGCGGCAATCAGCCCGATCGGTCCGGCACCGAAAATCACCACCTTGTCACCAAGCGTAATCTGCATCCGGCGCACCGCCGCGCGCGCCACGGCGGAAGGCTCCATCAAGGACGCCACATCCAGCGGAATGCTGTCATCCAGCAAAATCAGATTGCGCTCATCCACCGCAAGGTATTCGGCAAAGCCGCCGTCCCGGCGGGAGCCGTAATAATCGTAATGCTCACAGTTTGCAAACTCCCCTACTTGGCAGGCAGGGCATTTACGGCAGGGCAACAGCGGAAAAACCGCCGCGTGTCTGCCAATCAGCGCGGGATTTTTTGCCTCCCGGATTACCCCGGAAAACTCGTGACCCGGGATAGTGGGAAAATGGTAGGTGCCTTTGGTCAGCACACGCGGCAGGTCCGAGCCGCAGATTCCCGCGGCGGCAATTTCCAGCAGAACCTCGCCCTCCTTTGGCTCCGGCATCGGCACGGCTTCATAGCGCAGGTCGCCCACGGCGTGCAGGACTGCGGCGTGCATCGTTTCTTTCTTCGCGTGCATCGTTTCTTTCTTCGCGCGCATCGTTTCCTCCTTGATATGCATTGCTTTTTCCTCGGTGCGCATCGTTTTTTTCTCGGTGCGCTTCGTTTCTTCCTCGATGTGCATTGCTTTTTCCTCGGCGTGCTTCGTTTCTTCCTTTTTTGTCATATCCGTTTCCTTTCCGGTCGGTTTGCAACTGTACCGCCACCCGGTAAGCCGCCTGCCCCAAGCAGTCTCCCGCAGATTCCGTGCAAAAGCACTTGCACAGCAGTCACCTTGCGGTTTCTGCGCAAAAGCACTTGCACAGAGCAAAAAGAGCCGGCGCGTTCCCGCGCCGGCTCAAAGTTACATCAGGCCTGTGTGCCCCATTCTTGCAGTTTCTCGCAAATCGTTGCAATCTGCTTATTCAGCACTTTCTTGTATGCCGCATAAGAGGTGGACCAGTTACCGCCGATGATTGCGCAGTTGGAGGGAAGCTCACTCATAAAGGAGAGGTCGTTGGTGAAGATACGGCCAAGGTCAAAGATGACTGCGCTACGCACCAACTCAAACATATTGGTCTCGTCCTGCGTTTCGGAATATTTGAGCTGCATATTCACCTCAAAGATTTCCGGCGTGGTCAGACGGTAGCCCTCGGAGCACCAGCATTCCAGCACGGCGGAGAGCATAGACCAGGTTTCTTCCTTGCTGTCACGAACCGGTGCATTGACATAGATGCCGTACAGCGAGAACGGGTTTGCCTCAATGGTGTAGTAGTTGTACTGATTCTCATCATACTTCGGAGTCGGTACCAAACCGTATTTCAGACCCTTGATATTTACCAGACTGTTCTCTGCAAAGTACGTACGGTTCTGGCAGAACAGGGAGCGACCTTCACGGAAGGGCTGCGTGTAAGTGCCTGCCGAGTCACTGCCCATTGCCCAGCAGTCCTCGGAGGTCAGCCACTTGCCGAGCTTGTCGACCAGCTGTACCGTTTTTCTGGAGCCGTAGTCCTTGGAGATGTAAAGCAACGGATCGCCATTCACCTTGCCGTGCTCCACATATCTCATATTGGAGCCGGAGTAGAATGCGTCAACGTGGTAGTTCACCGTGCTGAAGCCGAAAGTCTGGCTTACGTTCTTTTCCCCGTCGGTAGAGGTGTTGATGCCGGAGGTCAGCTCAATCAGTTTATCAATCGTCCATTTGCCCTTGTACACCAGGTCGTACAGATAAGCGGTAGCATCCTCAAATCCGTCAGCCTGTGCTTCATTGTTGTGGTATCTGTTCAGCAGATCCTTGTTGAAGTACATCGTGTACATCAGGTGAAGCACGTTGGTAGAGCAGTCACCGGAAAGGAAGTACACCGAGTTACCGATGCTCACGGTGTCCACCAGCGTTCTCGGCCACCAGGGCTTCTGCGTAGCAACCTCATTGAACGCGGTCAGATAAGAGGTGGAAACCTCACCGATGTCCTTCAGGTCAATCAGCAGACCGCTGATGGCAAGCATACCCTCGGTACGGGAGTAAGACGAAATCAAATCCCAGGTGGTGTTACCCGCTTCCTTATCGTCACTTACTCTTTTCACAAACGAGGCACGCTTCTGCACGTTGCCGGGCGTAGAAGCCCAAGCCAACTCCACGTTCAGGCGGGACTGAATGTTCTGGTTCCGCTGGAAAATAGCGTCATTGACATTATCGCCGGAAAGCCCCTCGGATTCGTACTCCTGCTTTTCCACGTCCGACCAGTAAAGGGTGGTAATCACTTCACCGGTGTAGTTCAGGTTGTACTGATCAAGGTCATCCTTCAAACGACCGTAATCGTCCTTGGTCGGGTCATAGGTGCTGCCGCCGTTATCGTCGCCGTTACAGGCAACCACAACGAACAGGCACATCACACAAGCCAGAACAAGTGACAGGATTCTTGCGAATGTTTTCATCTCGTTATTGCCCCCGCGGTCACCCACGGGAACTGCCTCCTTTTTTGAGATTTCGGGTATAGCTACCCTGTCGGTCAGGTATATTGTAGCAAATTCCAACGGATTTGTCAATCGGTTTCTTTGAATATTCCACGAAATCACCAAAACTTTTTGATGTTTTCTTGTCATTCTGCCGATATGTGAACCCGAAATTTCCAAAAAAGCCCGAAATGTTAAAAAAAGCGAAACACTTGCACCGCCGATTTTGTTCTTTTTGCGCTCGGGCTTCCCGCGGTGCGTTTCAAATACACACTTGCAAGGCGGGGCGGAATATGCTATACTGTACTTAATTCATAAGGAGGAGATTTTATGAAATCCGTAACGCTCCCGGAATTTGACGGCGCATTCCGCCGGATCGGCAAGGACTGGATGCTGATCACGGTGCAAAAGCCGGACGGCACCGCCAATCCGATGACTGCCTCCTGGGGAGGCTTTGGATGGCTCTGGAACCGCCCGGTCGTCTTTCTGTTTATCAGACCCCAACGCTACACCTTCTCGCTGGCAGAGGCAACCGACCGCCTGACCGTATCGTTTCTGAGTGAAGAATACCGCGAAGCACTGCGCCTTTGCGGGCGGCTTTCGGGAAGGGATACCGACAAATTTGCCGCCGCAGGCTTGCGCGTGGCAACCGCAGACGGATTGCCGTACCCCGCCGAGGCGGACACGGTGCTGGTATGCCGCAAGCTGTTTGCCGAGGATCTGAAAAAAACCGCATTTCTCGACCCTGCCCTGCTCGAAAACTACCCGAACGACGATTTTCACCGGATGTACGTCTGTGAAATCGAGACTGTTTATCAAAAAGAGGAAAAATGACTGTCAACGAAGAAGTAAAAGCACTTTGTGAGCAGGCGCGACAAGCCGCGCCTGCCGTGGCACTCGCGGGCGATGAGTGCCGCAACGCGGCACTCATCGCCGCCGCGGAAAATCTGATCCGGCATACGGAGGCCATCCTTGCCGCCAACGAAACCGACCTTGCCGCCGCAACGGAAAACGGCGTTCCCGCCGTGATGCTGGACAGGCTCCGGCTGAACACGGAGCGATTGCGCGGAATGGCGGACGCGATGCGGGCTTTGACCGCTCTGCCAGACCCCACGGCGCACGCCGAAAGCTGGAATCGCCCGTCCGGGCTTACCATTACGCGGGTGCGCGTGCCGCTTGGCGTGGTTGCCGTGATTTATGAGGCGCGCCCGAACGTAACCGCCGACACGGCAGGGCTGTGCCTCAAATCCGGCAACGCGGCGGTGCTAAGGGGCGGCAAGGAAGCGATTTGCAGTAACAAAGCCATCGTTGCCGCCATCAGAGAGGCGATTGTGCCGCTCGGCTTTCCCGCCGCCGCAGTTTCGTTGGTGGAATCCACCGAGCGCGAAAGTGCCGTGGCACTGATGCACCAGCGGGGACTGGTGGATGTGCTGATTCCCCGCGGGGGCAAGGGGCTGATCCGCTCCTGCGTGGAAAATGCCACCGTTCCCGTTATTGAAACGGGAGCCGGAAACTGCCATATCTACGTGGACGCCGCGGCGGATCTCGCTATGGCTCTTGCCGTTACCGTAAATGCCAAGTGCCAGCGTCCCTCGGTCTGCAATGCCGCCGAAACCCTGCTGGTACACCGGGAGATTGCCGCCTCATTCCTGCCGGAATTTTACCGCGCCACAAGGGCATATCACCTGGTTCTCCGCGGGGATGCGCGCACGCGCGAAATCCTGCCGGAGGCGGAAATTGCCACCGAGGAGGACTACGCCACCGAATATAACGACTACATAATGGCGGTGCGCGTGGTGGACAGCGCGGAGGAGGCAGTGGCACACATCAACCGATACGGCACGAAGCACAGCGAATGCATCATCACCGAAGACGATGCCGCCGCGGAATACTTTTTTACCCGCGTGGATGCCGCCGCCGTCTACCGCAACGCCTCCACCCGCTTTACCGACGGCGGTGAGTTCGGCTTCGGCGCGGAAATCGGCATTTCCACGCAAAAGCTCCACGCAAGAGGTCCGATGGGGCTTGACGCACTGACCACCGTGCAATATCGCATAACCGGCAACGGGTGTATCCGATAACCCCCGATGCCGCACCCGAGTGCCGAAAGAGGACACCTGCGGCACCTGCGGCACCTGCGGTGCGGCTAATAGGCTGATGCGTTGCTTTGGGTTCACACACCCAAAGTTTGGCATCAGTTGTGCAAAGATTTTGGAAGGAGTCCAGAGGAAACTTTTTGAAAAAGTTTCCTCTGGCGCATCCCCCGCATCCCGCCTGAGCGAGCCGGGGCGAAGCAGAATTTGCGCAGAATCGTCGAAATTGCCCCGAGAAGCGTATCTCATACGCTGAGGGGCGATTTCGGCGATAGAAAACGGAAAATCAAAAGAAACCCGGCTGT
>CAKSPL010000076.1 GCA_934481325.1 uncultured Eubacteriales bacterium
GCATACCTGCGGATGCGCTCCTGCCGCTCGGCAGTGCCAACGCCGAACACGTCGGCAATAAAGGCAAGATATTTTGCCCCGGTCATATAATCGTAAAGATCGGGGTTATCGGGAATATAGGCAATCTGCCTTTTGCAGGCAAGCGGTTCGGTTCTCACGGATCTGCCGCCCACGGTAATTTCTCCCCCGTCAAATTGCAGAATCCCGACCACCGCTTTCAGGGTAGTGGTTTTCCCGGCACCGTTGTGTCCGATAAACCCGTAAATTTCACCCGGCAGGATGTGAAGGCTGAGATCGTCCACCGCCTTTTTGTCGCCGTAGCTTTTGGTCAGATGTTGAATGTCAAGCATGAAATTCTCCTTTTCAGTCGGTTTTGGGTTCATTTTTGATTTGATGGTAGGTACGGTAAAACAATCCGATATGCGCGCTCAGTTTTTCCAGGCACTCCGCCTCCCGCTCGGGTTGACGGTCACACACACCAAGCAACACCATTACGGGAGCCATATACATCAACGCGACGCTGTCCGCATCCGCCTTTTTCAGCTCCCCCACCTCCATCAGCTTCACAAACAGCTCCCGATGATAGCGCACCAGCCGTTCCACATACCGTTCGGTATACATCTGTGCCAGCCGGGGGGAGCTAAACTGCTCAATGGTCAGCATCCGCCGAAACGCGCTGACGCGGGAATCGTGAAGCGAATAAAGGAAAATCTCCCGCACCTTTTCCGCAAGGCTCTTCTCGGTGATTCCGGTAAACACGGATACATCCTTTTGGAAATTGCCCACGTGAACCGAAATCCCTGCCGTAAATGCGTCATATCTGCGCTCGGTATCCTCCACAATCGCATCAAAAATCGCTTTTTTACCCGTAAAATGGTTATAAAGCGACGGCGCACGGATGCCGACCGCCGCCGCGATCTCCCCTACGCTGACTGCATCGTATCCCCGTGCCGCAAACAGCGTAAGTGCCGCCTCGATAATTTTGTTTTTGGTATCTTCCTGCTTCATACGGTTCCTCACAAACTAACATTCGTTTACATTATAACGCTTTCCCGCAGCTTTGTCAAGCGGTGAGAAAAAATTCAACGGGTTTTCTCCGGGCTTCTCCGGATTCTGCAAAAAGGGGTTGCCTTCCGGCAACCCCCTTTGGTTCAGTCATCGTCCTTTGCCTGCTCCTTTGGCGGCAATTTGTCAAATTCAATCAGGCAGGGATGCATTTTGGCAAGATCATTGCGCACGGGGGCGTACACATACCCCTCGGAACGCATATATGCATTCCAGCGTTGATGCTCCAACCGCCGGATTGCCCACTTATCCTTTTCGCTTCTCTCCTCTGGCGGCACGTCCGCACCCGGAACTCCGCAATAGATTTTATATTTTTTGTGGATTGCGGATGCGACGGAGGAGCGGTAGCAATACTCGCTTTGCCAGAACTGCTGTTCGGTTTCCTTTTTCTTTTCCTTATCCCACTTCATATGGCGGGCAAGAGCTTCCGCCTCCAGCTCGGAGGAAAGAATATTTGCCTCGGAAAACTCGTTTTCGGTGCCGCCGACAAACGAAATCCGATACGGCTGCCCCTTGAAGTTGCAAAGCTGTTTTTCCTTTTGGCTGAGTGTGGGAATCGCCTCCCCGTTCTCGGTGACCGCAAAAATCACAGGGGACTGTGCGCTCCGCTCCGCCAGCATCCGTAGCTTTACGGCAATCCGAATATTCGTTTCATCGGAGCCGAGCGAAACAAACGCAAAGCTGACCCGCTCAATCGAGGATACCTTCTCATCAAATTCACTGCTTTCCACGCGCGGAATGCAATGGAACACAATCTGATAGCACGCGTCCTCCCCGGTGCCGAATTTGCCGTTATGCTTTTTGTCCAGCAGCTCGGGGCAAAGTGCCTCCATTTCCTGTTGCTCTGCCACCGTACGGCAAAAGGCGTGTACGGTCAGCCGATAGCCGATCATCTGGCAGAACCACGGGAGCGCGCGCAGCATCTCTTTTCCTCTTGCGTCAAGCCCCACGACCAGTGCATTGATTTCTTTTTCCTCACCCACGGGCACGGCACTGTCAAAAATTTCGTTGCCGCGTTCATAAAGGAGAGTAGCAACCATCTTTTGGGCAACGTTTACCCGTTGGAGAACGACCTTGCCGCAGTCCGTATTTTCCAGTGCGATGCGCCCGCTCTCGCTGTCGGAAAAGACATACACGCGTACAGAATCCCGCTCACGATAGCGGGTTGCCAGCTCCACCGCCTCATCAATATTTCTCGTGTCATCCTCTCCGATCAGGAAAAAGGACATTTGCGCCTTGCGGCTGTGACACCCGAAGTTGACGGTGGAAATGCCGCTTTCAAACAGCAGAAAATCAGGGGGGCAATTCTCGGCATTTTTATCCCGCTCCTCATCGCCGACACCCGCAAATACAATCAGGCATTTCGGATTTTTCCTTTTCAGATCCTTTGCCAGTGCAAGAGACTTGGCATTCAGCTCCGAAAACGCATACACCGGTGCGAAAAAGCGGAAGAAATACGCCCGCCGCGCCACATAATTGCGGAAAAAGCTCAACACCACACTGAAGGTCATAATCGGTGCGGCGAGATACAGAATCGCGGCAAGAATCCAATACGCTAAGCGGAAAGGCTGTGTCAGCTCTGCGGTGGCGGCAATCATCAAAGAGAAATCATCGTCCAGTACAAACAGCCGGAAGGTATTGTGCACCGCCAACAGCAAGGCGCGTAAGCCGCCCTCCTCGGTTTCGCCAAAGCACACCGGGTACAGCACGGCAATCGCCGCCAGTGCAACACCGCCAATCACGATATACGAGGTTCGGTTGCCACCGGAACGCTTCCGGTAAGCCTGAGCCAACAGTGCTGTGACGGCAATGATTGCAAGGGAGGTTGCAAAACAAATTTTCCAGATCATAAATTTCCTATCCGGGGAGGCGCAAGCCTCCCCTGTTCAGTGGTGAATCTTACCCTTTTTTGTTTTTCCCTGTGGGAAAATAGTATGCTGTGGGCCTTCCCTTTACGCAACAAATGTCACAAGAACTCCAATCCAACAACGCCCGCGCTTTCTTTTTCTTGACGAGGCGCGCCTGCGCGCGGCGGAGAAGATCGTATAATTTTCCGTCACTTTGCAACTTGCTTACCATATAATCCCGCAGGGATTCGTCCGCGCAGCGGAAGCAGATGCAGAAATCGCCCATTTCCTTGGGGTCGTACTGCAAGGCGGAACGCACCATCAGGTCAACCAGCTTTTCCTCGTCATACCGAACAAAATACGCATCGTTCCGGCGGAAATACTCGTGCCTGGTAGCGGTAAACTCCTCCAAATCCGGGTAATACTTTTTCCGCGGTTCATGCGACGTACGCTCATTGGGACCGGTTTGTACGAATTCCCGATACGGCACGCAGAAATAATTATACAAAATCCTGCCACGATAGGCTTCCCCGGTACTGGTATTGGACTGATCACCCCAGGTAGCATCGAGATAATAACAGTATTTGCCCAGCCGCAACACATTAAAGGCGTGACAGGCAGTACCTGACGCATCAACCTCACTTGTGACGCAAGCACAGCTGATACCGACCGACTGCATCAGGTATTGCATTGCCACGGCATAACCCGCGCAAACCACCTTGTGCTCCACCAGCGCGCCGTAAAGCGAGCGCAGATTGTCATCCGATTTCGCATCATTACCTGCGCCGCTGTTCAGCCCGATGCCGTCATAATCCAGCTTCAGAATCAGACGGCGATAGATGGTCAGGCACGCGTCAATCGGTTTTGTCCTTCTCGTAATGCCGCGGGTAAACTCCTTTGCCCCCTCTGCCAGTTGGCGGCGTTTGCGCTTAATTTGCGCAATATCAACGTCCCCGTTTTCGTCCAGACACCGGAAAATCAAACGAACAATCTGACTGTTCCACGCAAAATTCTGCACCCAAAAGAGCTCCGGCCAGTCTTCTGTCACATAATCGAAAATCCGTGTGACATCGTCATCCGATACCCCCTCGCGGGAAATCGGACCGTTGTCGTATGCAAACGCGTGGCGCACCATCTCATTGTACAGGCGGATTTTCGGATTTTTTGCCTCTTCCTCGTCGTAGATTTTCTTTTTCAGCCTTGCCTTTTTTTTCTGCTCCGGGGTCAGTTTTTTCTTTTCCCGCGGTTTCTTTTCGGTTTCCTTCGGCTCCTTGCCGTCCTCATCCGTCTCGTTGCCGCCGGGCGTTTCGTCACCTTTGGGCTTCTTTTTATCCTTCGGTTTCTTCTTGTCCTCGGGTTTTTCGTCCTCGGGCTTTTCGTCCTCGGGCTTTTCGTCGTCCTTCGGCGTTTTCTTTTTGCGCTTGAACAGGTCAAACAGCGAGTGCTTTTCCCGGGGCTTTTTGCCGGCGGGGTCTTCCTCGGTTTTCTCCTCCGGGGTTTCGTCCTCCGGATTCTCCTCCGGGGTTTCGCCCTCCGGGTTCTCGGAAATTTCCTCGCCGTCCTCACCGACGGGCGGTGCATTCGGAAGAATCCGCTCCACCCGGATGATTTCGCCGGAATCGCTCGGTCCGCAGTTCACATCTTCCTCCATACCGGGAATCCCGTTTTCGTCCCCGTCGTTTTCCAGTTCGTCCAAAGAATCGTCGTCCAGCTGATCGCGATCGTCATCCGAGAGCAAATCTTCCTGGTCGGTAGCGCGCACGCCGCGCAGGTAACTCTTCCAGAATCTCGGAACCTTGTTGGGGTTGTACAATCCGTTGGAATAAGTCCCGTCGCCGGTGCCGCCGTCCTCTCCGTCGTCCTCTTCCTTGAGCAGTTGAGCCTGCCGCATCAGGAACGCAAAGCTGGTGCGCTTTACAGTGGATTCCTCATCGGTTTCGCCGTCGGTTCCGTCACCGTCGTCCTCACCGTCCTCACCATCCTCACCGTCCTCGCGCACGGGAGTTTCGTCGCGATGATGGACATAACCGTCAATCTCGTCCACCTCACCGCGCAGACCCTTTTGCAGAGCGTGATAAATCCAATTTGCGCTTTCTTCCTTGCCCTCGGTTTTCAGGAACAGCAATTCCTCAAAATAAAGCTGTCCGTTGGCATAGGGAATCAACAGCTCGTTATCCGACTGCCACAGCGAAATCAGCGCACGCAGGAGCGATACCCGCACGTTTGTCTCGGGGGAATCCTTCTCCACGTAAACGGTGTGCTTGTCATAGTCCAGCCGATAGTAATTCTCGCTGAAAACCTCCTCCTCGCCAAGGTCATACACCTTGTCAAATTCCGCGGTCATCGGCGGGAAAGCCACCTCGGGATATGCCTTGTGCAGATAGCTGTAGGTGTCTTTGAGCAGTTGCTTCAGCCGCTCCTCCTCACGCACCACGCCAAAGCAATCCACACAGATGTAACGGTGATGGTCAAACAGCGCATATCTGCCGCTTTCCACAATTCTGTGGCAGAATGCACAACGGCGGGGATTTGCCAGTGCCTCAAAGTGATCGGCGGTGTCGTAGTCCTCCGCGCCGTCATCGCTCAGGCGCAAGCCGAAGTTTTTCAGCAGCTTGCGGCACCCCTCCGGGTCAAAGCAATCCGACAGCTTTTCCTCCCCGAAATAGATGTATACGCCGGGCTTGCCGCATTTATCCAGCCATTGCAGGTAGGAATAGATATGCGACAGAAATTCCTGCATATAATGCGCCTTGCCGTCATAGAACCAGTCCAGCACGCCGATATCTTCTTCGCAGTCGTTGATGAAATAGAACTGCATCCGATGGTCGTCCTCCTCGCAGATACAATGCTCCGCAAGGTAAGGATACAGCGCACGAATCCGGTTTTCCGGCGCACCGTCCGCACTCCACGGCTCGGCAATCGGCTCCTTCAAAACGGGGCAAACGGCGATCATCCGATACGCTTTGGGGAAGATGGTTTTGATAAATTCATTGAAAACGAGCGAGAACAGCAGGCGCATCCGGTCATTGCATTCCATTCTTGCCTGCAAGGTTACCGTAAGGCAGGTACTGCCGGAAAGTACGCGGCGGTTTTCGCGGATGGTACCCTCTGCCAGCATCGGGTTCCCCTCCACCCCGTGGGCAAAATCAAGCGTCTGATTATCCGCCGTCAGGGTCAGGAATCCGTAGCTCTCCCCGACCACATCCGCCTTTGCACGGCTGACGCGAATCTCCTTCAGCTCGGAATTGGAGAGGTACAGCACACCCTCATCCCCGACCGGCGTCGGATTGCTGACGGTGTATCTGCGCAGGAAAAAGGTGTCAAGCGAATTGCGGAAGGTGACGTTTTCGTTGCGAAGATAAATAACGCTCCGGTCATCCGAAATCTGCCC
>CAKSPL010000077.1 GCA_934481325.1 uncultured Eubacteriales bacterium
GATCTGTGTGGCCCTCGCCGCCCTGATCACACTGATTGCCCTGGTGCCGGAATTACAGCCCGCCGCCGCTGCCGGGGAAAACCTGCCGGAGGAAAGCACCGAAACCGTCAATTATGAGAAAATCCGTTCCAATGAGGATCGCATTGCGTTTCTTGCCCAATTCGGCTGGCAGGTGGAGGAAGAACCGAAGGAGAGCGTACACGTGATGATTCCTGCGGAGTTTGACAAGGTTTTTGCCGCCTATAACGAAATTCAGCGCGCCCAGGGGCTGGATCTTTCCAAATATGCCTCCCGCACGGTGGAACGCTACACCTATCGCGTAACCAACTACGAAGGGTATGACGGCGAGGTGCTCGCCAACCTTCTTGTCTGCCGCGGGCGGGTTGTAGGCGGGGACATCTGCAGTGCCGATCAGAACGGCTTTCTTCACGGATTTACCCGATAACACGCCGGGTTTTACGCTTTTTTACGCAGGATGCCCTGACTCCGGGCGTCCTGCGTTTTTTTGAAAAATCGTTGTTATTTTTAGTTAGGACAACGAAATTTGCTAATCCGGAATCTGAAATTTTTAACAAATTGTAAATTGTGAGCGAAAACTCTTTTTGCATCGCGGAAAACAGGAAAAAAATATCAAAACGCTACAAATATTAGAAATATATGTTATAATATTACTAACGCAGGTGCATGCCTGCAAAATAGACTTTCAATTTTTTATGGGAGGACTGTTTTGATGAAAAAGCTTCTCGCATTCACCCTCACGCTGTGTATGGTGCTGTCACTTGTCACGGTACTCGGGCTTTCGGCTTCCGCCGCCGATACCGCGGGTAAGACCTACACGATGACACAGGTTTATGACGACGGAAAATACTCCGTTGCGTTGCAGGGTAAGGATTCTGTCACCGTCTCCAACGCAAACGAGCTTGCCCTGTTTGCCCTGTATGTCAATGCCGGGAAGCCGACGAAGGGAGTCACCTTCCGTCTGACGGCGAACATTTCGCTGGACGATCAGTATATTCCCGAATTTACGATCGGCAACACCGAAAGCACCCCATTCAGCGGTAATTTTGACGGTGCGGGCTGTAAAATCACCAATCTTAACTACAACAAAAACACCGATGCGGCGGGGCTGTTCGGCTATGTAAACGGCTCCGTGATTGAAAACCTGTCGCTGGTCAACGTTTCGGTTTCCGGCAAAACAGGGGTCGGCGCGCTGGTTGGCGTTGCCCTCGGCACCGTCACGCTTCGCAATATCGCGATTGATTCCGTAAACGGGAAAATTTCCGGTGAGCAGAACGTCGGCGGGCTGATCGGCGATGCATCCAACGCAACGGTGCATTGCATCAACTGCACCTCCTCCGTGGCAATTTCCGCCTCCGGTAACGCAGGCGGGCTGATCGGCAGTGTGAAATCCGCGGATTTCCGCAATTGCCTGATGGCGGGGCGCATTGCAACCTCCGGAACCACCGGTATCCTTTGTGCCGCAGGTACCGCCGTTGCAAAGAGTTGTTACTATTACAGCTCCGCATTTGAAAACACGGTTCCCCCCATCGGCGCAACCGGTGAGGTTACGGCTTGGGACGCCTCCAAGGACGCCGCAGAAGCGGCGCGGGAGCTCAACGCCTATTGCCTGACCGGGGAAACCGACAGTGCAAAGTGCTTTGCCTGGACCACCAAAAACAATAAAGCAGTCCTCGCGGGTAGCCTGCCCGAGGTCAAGGTCACCGTCGGGGATGCGGTTTCCGTTTTCGCCACGCTTGCCGAGGCAGTCAAATTCGCGGCAAATTCCGATAAAGCCACGATTCTGCAGCCGATGAGAGACTTTACCGTAAACGAAAGTGTGGAAATCGGCGGCAACTATACCTTTGATCTCCGCAAATTCACCATTACCGTCAAGGCTCCGCTCACCGTGTCGAAGGGGACGCTCACCATCACCGGTAACAGCCTCCTGACCGCCCCCGAATCCGTCACGATTCTGATGCAGGACGGCAACCTGAACGTTGCCTCGGGCAGTATCGTCTCCAAGACCTCCTTTGCCATCAAAAATGCCGGAACCGGAATTCTGCGCATCTACGGTCATCCCTCGATTTCCGGTGCGGCGGAAGGCAGCGTTTACCTGAGCGCGGCTAACACTCTGATTGCCGCAAGCGACGCCGCCAAGCCGGAGTCCTACACCGGCTCCACGGTGCGGGTCCGGTGCGGCTTTGAACCCAAGAACGGTGCCGTTATCGTTTCCGGTGCCAAAGAAAAGCAATTTGCCATCAGCAATTACGACACCTCCGCATATGTGCTGAAATACGAAAACGGCGCGCTGACCTTCTGCAAAATCGGCTACTGGGCTTGGGCTGTTGTTGCCGTGTTGCTGATCGGTGCCGCGATTCTGTTGGTGGTCACAATTGTCAAGACCGCCGGCTTCAAGAAGAGAATGAAGAATTACGTAGTGTTCCCGTTCCTCCCCTCCGTGTTCTTTACCACCCGTCAGATTGGATTTCTGATCGGCGCGGCGGCATTGATTTTCATCTGCCTGCTGGTTAATCTGATTACCGGCTCCGTGCAAAAGAAGAAAGAAGCAGCGGCAAAAGCGAAGAAGGAAGAAGAGGAAGCAAAGGCACCCGAGGAAACCCCTGTCGAGGAGCCAAAAGAGGAGGAAACCCCTGCCGAGGAACCCAAGGAAGAGGAAACTCCCGCCGAGGAGCCGAAAGAGGAAGAGACTCCTGCCGAGGAACCCAAGGAGGAGGAAACTCCCGCTGAGGAGCCCAAGGAGGAGGAAACTCCCGCTGAGGAACCTGCCGAGGAAACCAAGGAAGAACCCACCGAGGAAACCGACGAAGAACCCACCGAGGAAACCGACGAGGGAGAATCTCAGATTCCGATTGTGGACGGCAACCCCACCATTCCCACCGCCAAAGGCGATCAGATTGTGGTGGCGGAACGCGATGCCGCCGGCAATATGGTATACTCCATTTACAAAAAGTCCTTTACCGCCCGCCTGATTCAGTCCGACAAAGAAATTCAGGAACGCTACGAAACCGTAAAAAATGCGTTGCTTTCCTACAAAAAAGTCAACTCCCGCGTGAGCTGGAGCTACGACTCCTTCAAGAGCGGACACGACCAGCTTGCCAAGATCACCATCCGCGGCAAGACCCCGTATCTGTACCTTGCACTGGATCCCGCATCGCTGGAGGGCAGTAAATACAACGTGACCGACGCCGGCAAAGCAAAGAAATACTCCACGGTTCCCTGCCGCCTGCGCCTGACCTCCAAGCGCAGTGTCAAGTGGGCAACCGAGCTGATTGACGTTCTGGCAGAAAAGAAAGGGCTTGTTAAAGACCCGAAATTCCAGCCCGCTACCTATGTTTCCGAAAACGAAACCACCGAGGCGTTGATTGAAAAAGGACTGATCAAAAAAGCTCAGTAAACAAAAAAGCACCGCTTGTCTGCGCGAAAAATCCGCGCATCGCGCGGCACCCACGGGTCCCGACCTTGGTCGGAACCCGTGGGTAAGTTTTTGGAGCTTTCTGTGTCTTTTCGCCGATAGGAAGTATTATTTTTTGCCAGCCCCTTGACAAACGGCAAGTAATGCTTTATAATATGGTTTGCAATACCACATCAAGTCACCCACGCATTTCGCCCGTCTGCCGAAAGGAGGGCTCTTTGTGAAACTGTTTGATTTTATGCTTGGCGTTTATATTTTCTGTATCGCCGTTTGCCTGATTTTGTATCTGCCGCGGCTCCGTTGCTGGCTGTATGCGCGTTACAAGCAACCGCGCCTGAAAGCCACCAAAAACAGAAAGCTTGCCGTCATCATCCCTGCCCGCAATGAAAGTGCCGCAATCGGCGCGCTCCTGGAAAGTCTGGATCGCCAAACCTACCCGAAGGATTGCTTTGGCGTACATATCATCGTCAAGGATCCGATGGACCCTACCATCGGCATCGCTCAAAAAGCGGGGGCAAGCGTACACGTTGTAAAAGGGCAGACCTGCAAGGGAGATGCGCTTGACGGGTGCCTGAAAGACATTCTGACCGATGCACCCAACCGCTATGACAACTATATCATCGTGGATGCGGATTGCATCCTGGACGAAAAGTTTTTGGAAGAAATGAACAACGCCGCCGAAAGCGGAGCCGAGGTCATCACCTCCAAGAAAAAAGTCAAAAACTATTTTTACGGCAATCGGGAAACCCAACCGCTTTCCGCCTGCTGTAACGGCATAATCTGGACGCTGATGGACAATATGGGCAACGCGGCAAAAAGCAAAAGCGGGCTCCCCTGCTTTGTGGTGGGAACGGGACTGATGCTCCGTGCCGACGTCGTGCGGCAAAACGGCGGTTGGCCCTATCGCTCCACCGTAACCGAGGATGTGGAATTACAGCACGACACCGTCCTGCAAGGCTGGCGCACCTTTTATTATCAGTACGCCGTGCTTTATATGGAGGAAGCCACCAACCATCGCGTTACCAACAAACGCCGCCGCCGCTGGATGACCGGCGTGGTAGACAGCAAACGGCTCTACGCCCCGAAAATTGCGGCAGATGCCAAGGCATCCCGCCGCCACCGCGCCATCTACCACACCCGCAACCTGTGGCTGGTTTACCTGTTTGTGGGGATTGCCGCACTGTTCTGCGTTTCCAACGCGGTGACCGCCGTGGTGTTCAGCACTTTTCACGCGGCGGAATGGTTCTATGCGGCACGGAATGCCGCCATCGGGTTCCTGACGGTGTATGCGATGTTCTTTGTGATGACCGCCGTGGCACTGTTTGCGGACTGGGAAAATATCCGCATTCCGTTCTACCGTAAAATAGAGCTTCTGTTTGTGCATCCGCTCTTTTATATGGAGTACATTCCGATTGTGGGGGTGGCTCTGTTTACGGGCTTTGGGCGCGTATGGGATGCCATCGACCGCGTCAGTTTTGCCGAAAACGAAGGGAAATAATAATGAAAAAAACAGCTACCGACGCTACCCGCCCCGCGGTTCTCGCCAGAATCGCGGAGTTGGAAGCCGCGGGGCGGTTTGACGAGCATACCGATCCGGTGGATATGAGCATAGCGATGCCCGTAACGCCGGATTTTCCCTATGTACGCACCGCCTTTCGCGATAAATGTGACACCTTTTTCCGCCGCCACTTCGTGGTGTATCCCTTTACCCGCAAGGTATGCCGCAAGGATTTTGACCTGCAAATCAAGGGCAAGGAAAACCTTCGCGGCGTGGGAGCGGCGATTGTAACCTGTAATCATTTCACCAAATTTGACTGTCTTGCCGTGCAATACGCGCTCCGCCCCAACCGCCCTTTTGTAGTGGCGGCGCATTTCAACAATATGCGGGGTAGCTTTGGAGACGCAATGCGCGCGGGCGGAATGCTGCCGATGGGCAGTGGCGATCTTGCCACCACCAAGGCATTTCTCTTTGCCGTGCGGCATTATCTCACACACGGAAAACGGGTGTTGGTCTACCCGGAGCAGGCAATGTGGTGGTTCTACCGCAAACCCCGCCCGATGAAGGACGGTGCCTTTGACCTTGCTGTGCGGAACGGCGTACCCGTGCTTCCGTTGTTTATCACGATGCGCCCCTCCGGCAACATCGACGATAACGGCATTGAATACCCCTATCTCACCCTGCATATTATGCCCCCGATCACCGCACCGGCAGAGCTTGGCTTCAAGGACAAGGTGCGATTTCTGAGAGAGGCAAACGAACGCCTTTGTCGGGAGAAATACCGTGAGGTATACGGGGAGGAGCCGACCTACGCCTGCGGCAATTGGGACAGCGTCTTTCGCGGAGCCGGAAAGCAAACTACGCCCGCCGGGGAGCAAACCTCACCCGCTGCGGAAAAGGAGTCGGACTGATGTTCCGCTATTATCTTGCCGTCATATTCGGCGGCACCGGACTGATCGCTCTTTTGACGGCACTGGCAGGGGGCGTTCCTGCCGGAAAGGCAGTACTTGCCGCCGTCACCACCTCTGCCGCCGCGTTTCTCATCGATGCCGTATGTGCCTTTGCCACGCGCTGGTGCGTTCCGGAGCAAAAAATGAACCCGTTCGCACGGGTTTTTCGGGTACATCGCTTTGAACGCCGTTTCTATGTTAAAATCGGCATCCGCCGCTGGAAGGATAAAATCCCGGAAACCGGCGGACTGCTGGTCGGGTTCTCCAAAAGTGCGGTTGCGGACCGGCACGATAACGCCTATTTGCTGAAATTCTTAAAAGAAACCTGCTATGCGGAGCTGATGCACACGCTCTCCATTCCCTGCGGGTTTTTGGTATTGCTTCTCACCCTCGCGTGGGACACCGTCCCGCATTT
>CAKSPL010000078.1 GCA_934481325.1 uncultured Eubacteriales bacterium
GGGTGCGGGTGGTGCTGACTGCCGATGACACGGACGTGCGCCTGAAGCTGTGTGTGCTTTGTTTCTCCTTTCCGCTTTACCCGCGCGGGCGGATAAATCCGCGCAAATACTCGCTCCGTGCCCTACGGCGGCGGGAAGAAAAAAAGGCGCGGCGGGTGGCGAAAAAGACGGCAAAGGCGGCAAAAAAAGAGGCGGCAAAGAAAAAATCCGCCGCGCCCGCCAAAAAATCTCCGCCGCCGCACAAGGCACCTGCAACCTTAACCGAAAAGCTGACGCTGATTCGGCAGCTTTTGGCGGCATTGTTGCGTGCCACCGGAAAGCACCTGCACCTGCGGGCGGCGCGGCTTCACATCCGCGTAGCAACCGGTGACGCCGCCACTACCGCCATCGCTTACGGCGCGGTTTCGGGCGGGGTGGCACTGATTCTTGCGGTGCTGGACAGATTTACCGTTCTGAAAGCCCCCGTGCCCAACGTAGCCGTTATAGCGGACTACCTCGGCGAAAAATCTCATATCGACGCGTGCATTGTCTTTTCCGTCCGTGTGGGCGGTGCGCTCTGTATGCTCTTCTCGGTTGCGCTTGCCTATCTGCGGGCGCACCGCACGCCAAAGGAACCGAAAAAAAGCACCGCCGAAAATCCCCTTGCGGTGTGCAAAAATAAATAAAGGATGCAATATTAAGAAAGGAAGTACTTCTTATGGCAGAAAACAATAACTTGCAGGATATGATCCGCACCTCGCTGGAAAGCATCAAAACACTGGTGGACGCCAATACCGTAGTCGGCACGCCGATCACCACGCCCTCGGGTACTACGATTATCCCGATCTCCAAAATTTCGGTCGGTTACGCCTCGGGCGGCACCGATTTCGGCGGAAAAACCGCCTCCAAAAACTTTGCGGGCGGCGGCGGAACCGGGCTTTCGGTACAGCCGGTCTGTTTTCTTGCGGTCAATGCCGAGGGAGACACGGAATTGTTGCCGCTGGGCGGGAAAGGCGAGAACAGCTCGGTGGAAAAAATCGCCGATCTGATTGAAAAGGCACCCGGTCTGATGGAAAAAATCAAGCAGTTTTTCAAGGATAAAAAAGAGAAAAAAGCCGCCAAAAAAGCCGCGGAGGAGGATCTGATCGACGAAATGGCGGAGGATGCCGCCGCGGCGGTTGCCGACGCAGAGGAAGAAACCGAATCTCCCGTAGAAGATTAACCACCTGCGGCACCTGCGCCACCTGCGGCACCTGCGGTGCGGCTAATAGGCTGACGCGTTACTTTGGGTACACACGCCCAAAGTCCGGCATCAACCGCCACCTGCGGCACCTGCGGCACCTGCGGTGCGGCTACACAGCTCTCGCGTTACTTTGGGTACACACGCCCAAAGTCCGGCATCAACCGCCACCTGCGGCACCTGCGCCACCTGCGGTAGGGCTAATAGGCTAACGCGTTACTTTGGGTACACACGCCCAAAGTCCGGCATCAACCGCCACCTGCGGTGGGGCTAATAGGCTGACGCGTTACTTTGGGTACACACGCCCAAAGCCCGGCATCGACCGTGTAAAAATTTTGGAAGGAGTCCGGAGGAAACTTTTTGAAAAAAGTTTCCTCCGGTGCGCCTGCGCACTTCCCCGCCGGCAGCGGGCATATCCCGGCAAAAACCTTCATATAACCGTATGGAGGTGATATAATGCGTGTTTTGCGTTCTTTTCCGATTCTGCTGTTGTGCGGGGTTCTTCTGATTCCCCTGCTTTTGTGTTTCGTGCAGGTAAAAACCGCCGCTCTGCCGGCAACACCTGCGCCAACCGTTCCCGCCCCTGCCACCGCCGCCGGAGCAATGGCTCTTTTTGACGCGACAAGCGGCAGCTTTCTTGCCGAGTCCAATGCCGAGACAAAACTGCCGATGGCAAGCACCACCAAAATTATGACCGCTCTGGTGATTATTGAGGAATGTCCGCTTGACGAAAACATCGCCGTTCCCACCGAGGCGGTGGGAGTGGAGGGTTCCTCGGTCTATCTCTTTGCGGGTGAGTTAATCAGCGTGCGCACACTTCTCTACGCGCTCCTGCTCTCCTCCGCCAATGATGCCGCAGAAACACTGGCACTCCACGCGGCGGGCAGTATCCCCGCCTTTGCGGAAAAAATGAATGCAAAAGCCGAGGCACTGGGGCTTAGCAACACCCGGTTTCAAAACCCGCACGGACTGCCCGCAAAAGAGCATTACACAACCGCACACGACCTTGCGTTGACTGCCGCGGCGGCAATGAAAAACCCCACCTTTCGGGAGATTGTTTCCACCGTGCGCTATTCGGTGCCGCAAAACGGAACCGATGCCACGCGTCTGTTTCTCAATCACAACCGCCTGTTGCGCACCTATGACGGTGCAGTGGGAGTGAAAACCGGATTTACCAAGGAAAGCGGCAGGTGCCTTGTCGGAGCCGCGGAGCGTGACGGGCTGTTGCTCATCTGCGTAACCCTTTCGGACGGAAACGACTGGCGGGATCACACGGCACTTTTTGACTGGGGCTTTTCGCAATATTCCGCCTTTTCCACGGGGAACGACCCGGTGGAAATGCCGATTGTGGGCGGTACAAAGCCGTCGGTTTCCCTGATTCCGGCTGAAAATATTTCTATGACCTTGCCTGCGGAACACGGCGAAATCACCCGAATCGTGCTGGCTCCCCGATTCCTGTTCGGCGGATGCCGCGAGGGGCAGGAGGTCGGCAGGGTGGTATACCGGATGGACGGCGAGGAGCTGGCAAGCGTGCCGCTGGTCGCCGGTGAAACCGTGGAATGTGCAGGCAAACCCTCCCTTTGGCAAAAAATCCGCGCCCTGTTCGGGCGTTGAAATACGGGCAGAAGCCTTTCCGGACGGCACCGCCGCGCCGCGGGCAAAATCGCCCTTTGAGGAAGTATGGAAACTGTCAGATTACAAAAATATTTCACCGATTGCGGCGTTCTCTCCCGCAGGGCGGCAGAAGCCGAAATTGCGGCGGGGCGCGTGCTGGTAAACGGTTCCCCTGCGGAAATCGGGCAAAAAATCGACCCCGAACGGGATGTAGTGGAATACCGCGGCGTGCGGGTTCTCCCGAACGCCGCCGAAAAAATGACCGTTCTGCTTTACAAGCCGCGCGGTTTTGTGACCACCCTTTCCGATGAAAAGGGACGGCATACGGTAGCGGAGCTGGTGGAAAGCACCGGCGTGCGCCTTTACCCTGTGGGGCGGCTGGATATGGATTCCGACGGGCTGTTGCTACTGACAAACGACGGAGAGCTTGCCAATCGCCTGATTCGCCCCGCGCACAGTCTGCCAAAGAAATATCGCGTGTGCGTAAAGGGCGAGGTCAGCCCCCCGACACTGGCGCGCCTGAACGAACCGTTTTTGTTGGGCGGCTACACCACCCGCCCCGCCACCGTGCGGCTGGCCGGGAAGGCGGACGGCGATTCCCTGCTCTTTTTTGAGTTATACGAGGGGCGCAACCGGCAGATCCGCCGGATGTGTGAGCAAGTGGGGCTTTCCGTGCTGTCACTGACCCGTGTGGCAATCGGAAGCCTGACGCTGGGTGACCTCCCCGTGGGGCATTACCGGGTATTGTCCCCACAGGAAACAGATTATCTGAAAGGAACCGAAAAATGATTACCGTTTTACCGATTCAAAGCAAGGATGAACAAAAAGAGCTGGCGGAGCGTTGCGGCGTCCCTTTCCGGGTGGAATTGCTTGCCTACCGCGCGGAAAACGACGGAGTGTTTGCCGGTATCTGCCAGTTTCGGATGGATGCAACCGGCGGACATATTGCCGACCTTGCCTGCCCCGTGGGCGGCAGGGATGAGGATGCCCTTTTTGTGATGGGGCGTGCGGCACTGAATTTTATAGACCTTTGCGGCGTGCATACTGCATATTTTGAAGGGGAAACGACAAACCCCGCGCTCCTTTCCCGCATCGGCTTCCGGGCAGACGAAAACGGAAAATACCGCATTGATCTCACGGGATTTTTCTCGCATCCCTGCTCTCACGCGGCACACTGACCGCAAATTCCGACCCATACCGCCTATTTTCGCCGGAGGTAGCCGGTCAGGCTAAGGCACCGGGTGCTTCGTTTTCCGAATCTAACAAAAATTTTCCGAACTCCGCAAGAAAATTTCAAAAGTAAAAGAGAGCTTTACAAGCTCTCTTTTTTTTGCGTATTTACTCGCACAAGACCATTTTTGGTAATTATTTACAAAAAATCCTGCGAAATTTCGTCGTTTTTTCAACGTGGATGGGGTTGCAATTTATGGAAATTTATGGTATTCTATTGATGCCACAAAAAACCGGACGAATTCAAGGAGGAAAGAAAGAAAAATGGAACACGACATTAAAATTCTGATTGTAAACGAGAACGCCGCCGAGCGGCAGCAACTTCGCGAGGGGCTGAACCGCCACGGGTACCGTTTCATCGACGAAGCAAGCAACGGTGAGGAAGCACTGCAAAAGCTCTGCCGCAACCGCTACAATGCGGCTTTGATTGATATGATGCTGACAAGACTGGACGGAATCGGTGTCCTTCGCCAATACCGCGAGCAAAGCACGGATGCCAAAGCCCCCGTATTTCTGATGCTGCTCCCCGTGGCAAATCAGACAATGCTGGCGCAGGCAAGTGCGGCAGGGGCGGATCTTTGCCTGATGAAGCCCTTTGACATTCAGAGCCTGTGCGCACATATGGAGCGGCTGTTGCAAACCGAAACCGCCACCGTGCAAAGCACCCCTGCGGAGCCCCCCGTTCCCCAGCCCGTGCCGGACATTGAAACACAGGTGACCAAAATCATTCACCAGATCGGTGTTCCTGCGCATATCAAGGGCTATCAGTACCTGCGTACCGCCATCCTGCTTACCATCAAAGACAGCGACATCATCAATTCGGTTACCAAAATTCTTTATCCCTCCGTTGCCAAAAAATATCAGACCACAACCAGCCGTGTAGAACGCGCCATCCGCCACGCCATTGAGGTTGCGTGGGACAGGGGCGATGTGGAAACGCTGAACTCCTATTTCGGCTACACCATTCAAAACAACCGCGGCAAACCCACCAACAGTGAATTTATTGCGATGATTGCCGACAATCTTCGCCTGAAATATAAGCTGTATTAAGGCAATACCTCTGTTTTTTCTTATCTTGACAAAACCTCTATTCTTTCTTATAATGAAGAAAAAACGAGGTGTACGATGGATATTTCCCTGCATTATTCGGAGGCCGGAACGGGCTTTCCGCTGATTCTCCTGCACGGCAACAACGGCAACCTGCATTATTTTGAAGGGCAAATCCCGATTTTCGCCCGGGAATACCGGGTGCTTGCCGTTGATACCCGCGGACACGGGGAATCCCCGCGCGGCGACGGTGCCTTCACCATCAGCCGCTTTGCGGATGATTTATTGAACTTTTTCCGGGAACACGGCATCCGAAAAGCGCATCTTCTCGGCTTTTCGGACGGAGCAAATATCGCGTTGATTTTTGCGCTCCGCCACCCGGAAATGGTAGAAAAGCTGATTCTGAACGGCGGAAACCTTACGCCGCGCGGCATCCGCTACCGCACGCAATTGCCGATTGAAGCGGAATACCGGCGGCGCAAACGGCAGGAATACGGAGGTGCCGCCTCCGCAAGCACGGAAATGCTGGGGCTGATGGTTCTGGAACCGAAGCTGAAGCCAAAGCATCTGAAAAGGCTTTCCGTACCCACACTGGTGATTGCCGGGGTACACGATATGGTCAAAGCCGCCGAAACACGCCGGATGGCACGCGCACTGCCCTGCTCCGAACTGGTGATTCAGAAGGGCGACCATTTTATCGCCCAAAAGCACCCGGAGCCATTCAATCGCGCGGTGCTGGATTTTCTCCAAAAGCGAAAGGGCTGAGCAAAGCTCAGCCCTTTCGCTTTGATATTTACACGGGTTGCAATACTTTTTCGGATGCACCAAGCGGAATCGCCCCGCGAAGCAGTGCGGCAGTGCGGGCAAAAACGGCATCCGTAAGCGGGTATTTCTGCCGCAGGCGGGCAAAAGCGCGATAGCTTTTCGGCGCGCTCCCGTGCAGGTCGCTCCCCAATGCCACAATCTGCTCGCTTGCAAGCAACTGCGCGTAGCGGGAGGAGCCGAACAGACGAAACAGTGCCGAGGCATTGATCTGTGCAAGAAATTTATCCTCCAACAGCCGCCTGACCTGCTCAAAGGGATAGCGGTCAATATGCGCCAGCACCGTGGTAAAGCCAAGCTTGCGGATTGCCTGCA
>CAKSPL010000079.1 GCA_934481325.1 uncultured Eubacteriales bacterium
GGCACCTGTGGCTTTCCTATCCGGGGGTCAATTCCGCGGGGAGAGAATGCAGACCCTCCATTGCGGTTCATCGCGTGCGCACCCTATTCCCCGCCCTGCGGGAAGACCTTTTTGAGGCGGGAAGCCCGCTTGACCGGATGTATTCCCTGAATGCGGCACAGGAGCATTTTGCCGAATGCTCCCCCGCGGAGCAGAAAATTCTGAAAGAGCTTTTGCGGGAAAAACTGCCGGACAGCCCCATCCTTTCGGACATTCCCGTAACCGATGACAAGGCAAACATCCCCCCCGCCCTCGCAGACGCGGTATTCTCCCACCGGGAGATCAGCCCCTCGGCATTGGAAAAATACGCCGGTTGCCGCTTTGCCTATTTCTGCTCCGGGATTCTGAAATTGCGCGAGGAACCGAGCGACACCTTTTCCGGGCGCGAGGTCGGTATCTTTATTCACTTTGTGCTGGAAAAAGCAATAGAAAAAATGCGGGAGGCAGGAGGTGCCGGCAACATTTCGGAACCGGAAACCGATGCCCTGATTACACGGATTTCCGATGAATATCTGGAAAAGCTCACCGGGGCGATCGGGGAGCTGACCCCGCGGAAAAAGGCACTGTTCGCGCGCCTGACGCTGGTGGCGGGAATCGTGGCACGGGGGCTGTTTGCCGAATTTGCGGACAGTCTTTTCACGCCCGCGTTTACCGAGCTGAATCTGAATGCCGACGGCAAAACACCAGTACTGACGCTCTCCGGCGGAAGAACCGTCCCGCTGACGGGCAAAGCCGACCGCGTGGATTTCTGGGTCAGCGAGGACAAAAAAGCATATTTCCGCGTGGTGGACTATAAAACGACCGAACACAAATTCAAGCCCGAAGCCGTAAAGGACGGTGTGTCTATTCAGATGCCGCTGTACCTGATGGCACTTTGCAAAAGTGCGCACCCAACGCTTTGTGAAAAGCTGGGACTGCCCCTTGATACGGTGTTTTATCCTGCCGGGATCACCTATGTGACCGTAGGAGGAAAAACCGACACGACCGACTCCGAGGTCCCGCGCGAGGCCGCGCTGAAAACGGCTGTTGAGGGAATCACCCGCCACGGGGTGTTTCTCGCTGACGAAGCCGTACAACACGCGTTCACGCCTTCCGGAAACGTCCGTATTTTCGGAGCCAAGAAGAAAGCAGAAATCCCGGGGTTGAGTCAGTGTGAGTTTGACGCGATGTTTGGCGATCTTTCGCTTGCCGTGGAAAACCTGACCGACAATATGAAAGCGGGACTTGCCGATGCCACCCCACGCGTGTATGCGGGGCAAAAGCCTTGCGATTTTTGCGCTTTCGGCGCGGTATGCCGCGCCGCACAAAAAAGCAAGCACTGAAAGGAGCGGAACATGCAATACACTGAAAAACAGCAACAGGCTTTCGGCACGCGTGACCGCACCCTGCTGGTCTCCGCCGCCGCCGGCTCCGGAAAAACCGCCGTGCTGACCAAACGAATCATCGATTCCCTGTTGGACGAAAATCACCCCACGGACATCACACGGCTGCTGATTGTGACCTACACCAAAGCCGCCGCGGAGGATATGCGTGCCAAAATCACCAAAAGTCTGAGTGCGGCACTTGCCGCACAGCCCGAAAACAAGCACCTTGCGCATCAGCTGATGCTGATCGGCAGTGCGTCGATTTCCACCATTGACTCCTTCTATTTCGACCTGGTACGCACACATTTTGAAGCCGCAGGGGTTTCCCCCACGGTACGCATTGCCGACGAAAACGAGCTGAATGCCGAAAAAAAGGACTTTATGAACCGCACCGTGGACACGATGTTCCGCGATTTCCCCGATTTTACCGAGGTTTCGGACGCTTTGTGCAATCTGCGTGCGGAAGAAAGCCTGACCGAGCTTCTGCTTAAAATTTACGACGAACTTTCTCCCCTGCCTGAATTTTTGGAAGCTTTGACCCGCTCCGCCGACGATCTGGACGCCCACGCGGACACACCGTTACAAAGCGGGATGGGAGAAGTGTTTCTTGCACAATGCCGCCGTTATGCCGATTACGGAAGAAAAATCACCGCCGATTTTGACCGGCTGATTGAAGCCGAAGAAAAAAAAGACGCTCTGCTGAAAAAATACGGAGCCGTTCACGCGGAATTGACGGAAAAAGTTGCGCTCCTTGCCGACGGTGTGGAAAAAAAGGACTACAACCTCCTGCGCGGTGCGCTGATGACAGATTTTTCCCGTTTGGGAGGTTCAAAGGTTGCTTCGGGGGAAGAATTCGAAAATATCATCGCCGCAGAAACGCTTTTGCGCTCTGAACTTAAGAAGTTCGGCAAGGATTACGGTACCTTTTCGGAGGAGGAAATTGCAAAAAGCGCGGGGCGCACCGCCGCACTCCTGCGGCTGATTTATGAAGCACTTACCCGCTACCGAAAGGAGTTTTCCGAATGGAAGGCACAGCGCGAGCTGTGTGAATTCAACGATATTGCACACGCCGCCTATCACTTACTGGTGGGTGCGGACGGAAAGCCCACCGAGCTTGCCCGCGCCGTTTCCGCCGAATACGACGCCGTGTATATCGACGAATACCAGGATGTAAACGCCCTGCAGGATGCCACCTTTGCGGCAATTTCCACCGGGCGGAACCGCTTTATGGTAGGCGACATCAAGCAAAGCATCTACCGTTTCCGCGGGTCGGAGCCGGAGCTGTTTGCGGAATACCGCAAATCCTTTCCCACATTCGTGCCGGGGGAAGAGGGGGATTGCGGCTCAATCGTAATGTCCGAATGCTTCCGTTGTGACGAGCCGATTATCGACTTTACCAACACGGTTTTCCGGTTCCTCTTTTCTCGAAATGCCGAACGCATCGGCTACACGCCCGCGGATGACCTGAATTTTGCCAAGCCGACCGATGCCCGCGCCCCCGGCTACACCCCCCCGCCCTGTGAGGTCTACTGCATTGAAACGGAAAGCAAAAAGAAAAACGACCCCGATGCACAAGGCGATGAGACCAAGGAACCATCCTCGGAGGAAAAAGCCGAAATCCGACTGATCGTACAACGAATCAAACACCTGCTGAACGAAAAAAAGGCAGACGGCACCGATATCGAGCCGCGGGACATTGCCGTTCTCTTTCGCAGTAAAAACAACGTGTCGGTTCTGGCAAAGGCATTAATCACAGCCGGGATTCCCGTAAACAACACCTGCAAGAAAAATCTGTTTGAAACCCCGGAGGTGCTGTGCGTTTACAGTCTGCTTGCCGTAATCGACAACCCGTTGCGGGATATTTCCCTTTCCGCCACGCTCCGTTCCCCGTTTTTCGGGTTTACGCTGGCGGACCTGATCAATATCCGCAGAAATGCGGATGACTCCTTTTCTCTCTTTGAGGCACTGCGTGCCACGGCGAAAGGCGAAACACCTCTTGCCGCGAAATGCCGCCTGTTTGAAGAAAAGCTGACGCGCTGGCGCGCGCTTGCCGCAAATCTGCCCGTGGATCGGCTGTTGCGTGAGTTGTATCGCGATATTTCCGTTTTTTCACTGGCAAAGGGCGAAAAAGGGCTTGCCGCCGTGCGGCGCGGCAATCTGGAACAGCTTTACGAATATGCCCGCAGTTTTGAGGCAAACGGGTTTCAGGGGCTGTACCGTTTCATCCGCTTCGTGGACGAGCTGATGAAAAAGGATCCGCAAACCGACGAGGTTGCCGCGGCGGGAAATGCGGTCAATCTGATGACCATCCATCACTCCAAAGGATTGGAATACCCCGTCTGTATTCTGGCAAATGCGGGAAGCGGGTTCTCCCTGAAAGACACGAAATATTCGTTTTTGCTCAACGGCAGGCTTGGCTGTGCGATGCTTCTCCCCAATGCCGGTGTCATTTCCCGCGCGAAAACCTTTTGGCGGCAGAGTCTGGCGACGGAGGCGGCGACGCTTTACCGGGAAGAAGAAATGCGCGTGCTTTACGTAGCAATGACCAGAGCGCGCGAGCGACTGATCGTAACGGGTGCCATATCAAATACGCAGGCAAATCAAGCCGCGGATTACGCTCGCCCCACCGCCGGAATTTTCGCCTCTGCGGGCAATTCTTACCTTTCGTGGATTCTGACCGCGCTGAAAGCGGGCGAGTGCGGCAAATATGTTACATTGCACGAACTGAAAGAAAATGAAATCAAGGGAACGGATAATGAAGCAACGGTACCGGTCAAGGATACCGCACCTGCCGCGATGGATGCAAACGTCCTGCGGGAACGGTTTTCCTTCCGTTATCCATATGCCCATTTGTCAAAGCTCCCCGCAAAGCTCTCGGTTTCCCGCCTGACCCCACAGGTGCTTGACGTGTTTGACACCGACGGTGCGCCGTCCCCCGAGGATCTGCTCCCCGCGGACGCGGAACAGGTTCTGCGCGGATTTGAACGGCCGTTCCTTGAAAAAACCGAGCGCACCGCCCCCACTGCGGCGGAACGCGGCACCGCCACGCACGAGTTTTTGCAATTCTGTGATCTGTCAAAGGCACGCGAAAACGTGCCCACGGAGCTGGAACGCCTTATTTCGCAGGGCTTTCTGCCGGAATCCGCACGGGATGCGGTGCGAATGGAGGAATTGCAGGCGTTTTTTGAGAGCGATTTTTATGAAAGGCTTTCCCGCGCACAAAAGCTATGGCGGGAAACAAGATTCAATATTTTTCTTCCCGCACGGGAATTTACGGGAAATACGGAATTTGCCGCAGCACTGGGAGAGGAAAAACTGCTGGTGCAGGGCGTGATTGACCTGTTTTTCCTTGATGCCGACGGCAAGCTGGTGCTTTGTGACTACAAGACCGACCGTCTTTCCCCATATGAGCTGTCACACCCCACAGCGGCGGCAAAAACGCTGTTCGACCGCCACCGGCAACAGCTTTCCTATTACCGAAAAGCAATCGCGCAGATAGCGGAACGCGAGCCGGACGAAATTCTGATTTATTCTCTGCCTGCGGGTGCGGCACTTGCCGACCCTTGCGGCAAAACGGAGGTATAATTATGAAAGAAATACGATGCCCCAAATGCGGGGAGTATTTTGCCATTGACGAATCGGGCTATGCCGCGATTGCCAAGGAGGTGCGGGATGCGGAATTTCGCGCCGACCTGGAAGAACGCCTGAAAAGTGCCGAGGATGCGAACCGGAAGAATACCGAGCTGGCACTGAGTGCGGCACGCGCCGAAAAGGACAGAGAAATTGCCGCCCTGCGGGCGGAAAACGCCAAGCTGACCGAGCGCACCCGTGCGGAAGAAAACGAAAGAAGCCTTGCGGTGGAAAAAGCGCAAAACGACAGCCGGCTGGAAATCGAACGCCTGCGTGCCGAGATTGCCGCCGGACAAAACGCGGCGGCACTTGCCGCCAAAACCGCGGAAATGGAGAAAAAAGACGCCGTTCGTGACTGCGAACGGCAGATTGATGCGCTGAATCACCGCCTTGCGGATGCCGAAAAGGATCGGGAGTTAAGCGAAAAGAGCTTGCGTGAAAGTTATGAGCTGCAATTGCGCACCAAGGACGAAACCATTCAGTTCTACAAGGATTTCAAAGCGCGGCTCTCCACCAAAATGGTGGGGGAAACGCTGGAACAGCATTGCGAAAACGAGTTCAACCGCCTGCGGGCAACCGGGTTTCAGGATGCGTATTTTGAAAAAGACAACGACGCACGCACCGGGAGCAAGGGAGATTACATTTACCGCGAACTGACCGCGGACGGTGCGGAGCTGATTTCCGTTATGTTTGAAATGAAAAACGAGACAGAAACCACCGGGCAAAAGCACAAAAACGAGGACTTTTTCAAGGAGCTGGACAAGGACCGGAAAGAAAAAAACTGCGAATACGCCGTACTGGTGACCCTGCTGGAACCCGACAGCGAGCTGTACAACACCGGGATTGTGGACGTTTCGCACCGCTATCCCAAAATGTACGTCATCCGCCCGCAGTTTTTCATCCCCCTCATCACGCTGTTGCGCAACGCGGCAAAACGGGCGGAGGGCTATCGCACCCAGCTTGCGGAAGTGCGCGCACAAAATATTGACATTACCCATTTTGAGGACGACATCAACGAGTTCAAAGAGAAATTTGCCCGCAACTTCCGCTTGGCAAGTGAGCGGTTTCACACCGCGATTGAGGAAATTGACAAATCCATTCAGCACCTGCAAAAAATCAAGGATGCCCTGCTCTCCTCCGAGAATAATCTGCGCCTTGCCAACAGCAAGGCAGAGGAGCTGACCATCAAAAAGCTGACCGCCAAAAACC
>CAKSPL010000080.1 GCA_934481325.1 uncultured Eubacteriales bacterium
GTTCTAGTGGGGGCAACTTCGTGGAGGTTCAAGTCCTCTTACCCGCACCATTAAAAAACAAGCACCCTGCGGGGTGCTTGTTTTTTTGTTTTGCACGGCGGAATCGGTAGGTTAGCCGCAACCCGTGCGCGGATTTTTCCGCACGGTTGCCGCTGTCCGTTGCGCCGTGCGCAAATCCGATATAAAAAGAGCCGAATTGCCGCCCTTGCGCGGGCTGACCGAAAGAATCCATCCGCTTTTCAAAATGCCTCGCTTTTTTGCGGATTCAGCACCGGCATAGAAAAATACGGTTCAACTCCCAAGCCATTTTTTATCACGGCTTCACCTTTACCGTCATTTACAAGGCTCAATGCAAGCCTTTTACCCGGTTTTCAACGGCGGATTTGCTTGTGCCGGAAGAAAATCTCTGCCTCTGCTGCCAATTGCCCGTGCCTGCCATCCCGGCAAGGAGCGTTCCGCTCTCTCCCATACCGGAGCTTGCGGAGGTAGCAAACAGAATGACCGTTTTGCCTGTGAAATCGTTATTTTTTACAAAGCTGTTGCCCGGCCAAGCCGCAATGCCCCACCAAATGGGGTACCGGATATCTCCCGTCAGCGCAAAATAATATATTGACAAAAGACAAAATATATGATATCATAATATTGAAGATACAACATTGAAAACCGGGAGGAAAAACAGATGACCGTTCTCATTGCAATGCTTGTAATTTTTGTGATACTGGGTGTGAGCGCGCTGGTTGCATTTTTTACAATGTCGGTTTCTTTGTTCCGTGCCGCCGGGATAATGTGGTATCATACGCTGATAATTGTTTTTTGCATCCTTTTGCTCCCGTTTGTGATGCGGTATCTCCGGGCAGCGTTCCGGCGTTTGCGCTTCTCGCGCCGGCTGAAACGCGCCTGCCGGAAATCGCATTTTTCCTTTCAATACAGGCACAATTCCCTGCTTTCCCTGTTCTTCCCGTACAAGGGCACGGACATCCTGATTACTGCCGGTGAGCGGCGGTTTGCCGTCAAATTTTTCCCGGGGAACGTTCTGCGCCGCCTGGTGCATCTGCGCAATCTTACCGCGTCCGAAACCTCCAAATTTTACGTACTGCCCATCGTGGTGATGGACCCGTTCCGCTTCGCCATACACAACAAGCTGGCAAAGGGCAAATACTTCATCAATCAGATGGAATACGGCAAACGCGCACAGAATTTTCCGCTTTCCTTTGAAGAAGGCTATGAACCGATCCTGCTGTTTTCTCCTTCCCCGATGCGCCTGACCGGTCTTTCGGGGAATACCGCAAAGCCGCTTGGCAGTGGGGAGCTATACGAGGGCGTGACGTTGTATGAGGACGATGCGTGGGTTCGCTTTCTTTCGCGCCTGGGGACAGGGAACGATTAAAACCGCCCACCGAAATATCCGAACACAGATGAAAAATCCCCCGCCCGGAAAACGATGGTTTTCCGGGCGGGGGATTTTGGGAGGTTGGGCGGCTCCTGCGGTGCGCCGGGCTGTTCGATTTTCGGGCGGGGCGGCTCCTGCGGCGCAGCACATACACGGTAATCAAAATCACGCCGACCCATATCACACCGCCGGTAACGGCATTCATCCCCTTGCGGAAGCCTTCCCACTCGGGGGAAAACTGCGCAATCATTGCCGTTTGCAAGCCGAGAACGAACATCAGCGCGGCAACAAGACCCAGCACCCGCGCCGCCGAAAGAATCGGACTGCCGAGCCTGCGGAACCGAATCAGATGGATTACCGACATCGTCATTGCATAAAAGGTGTACATCGCGGAAGCATATATCACGTATCCGGGATAGGAATAGCCCGAATCCGTCAGCACCATCAGCGTAATCATTATGCCCATCGAGAGGTTGAGCAGGAACAGGAGCCGTGCCGTTCTCCGGTAGCAGGCAAGCTCCCGCTCCCTGACCCTGCTTTTGAACTTTCGGATAAAGCCCGGGAGCGGGACCGCCAGAATAACCGGACAGTACGCCGACAGGCAATAGACCGCGTATGTCGGCGCACTGCCCTCAAAGCCTTGGACAAAGGAGAAAATGAGAAGAAAAAACACAATCGGAGGTGCAACAAAAAGAATCCATTTGGGCGGATGAATGAGCTTGTACAGGATTTCCGGCACCTTTCTCATTTTTTATTTCCCGCTGATTTCTTTGGCAAGCTCCATAATCTCAAAGGCGTATTTCTTCTTTCCGTTTTTCAGGATGCGCCCGAAAAGCGGGAGGGTGCGGCGCACCCTCCCGCTTTTTTATTCCGCCCCGGCGGAGCCGTAGATTTTGGCAAGACCCCCGGTGGAGGTTTCCCGATAGCCGGAATTCATATCCCTGCCCGTGCGATACATCACTTCCACAATCTGATCAAAGGAGACCTTGTGCTTGTTTTCCAGCGATTTGGAGAGCATCACGGCATTGAACGCCTTGATACCGCCCATTGCATTGCGCTCGATACAGGGGATCTGCACCAACCCCAGCACCGGGTCACAGGTCAGCCCCAGGTTGTGTTCCAGTGCGATTTCCGCGGAGCATTCCACCCCGGCAATCCCCAGCTCGTAGAGCTGTGCCAGTGCCGCCGCCGCCATTGAGCAGGCAACGCCGATCTCCGCCTGACAACCGCACTCTGCCCCGCTGATGGAGGCATTCTGCTTAACCGTATTACCGATTACGCCTGCCACGGCAAGCGCATCCAGAATTTCGCCCTTGCCCACACCGCAATCGTGATACATATAGTACAGCACCGCCGGCAAAATCCCCGCGGAACCGCAGGTGGGTGCCGTCACCACCACGCCGTTGGCGGCGTTTTCCTCCGCCACGGCAAGCGCGTATGCCGAAATCCGGCGGTTTTCCCGCATCACGGCGGGCTCAAATTTCGTATTTTCCCCATACAGCGTCCGCGCCTTGCGCGAAAGCTCCAATCCGCCCGGCAACACGCCCCCGCGGCGAAGTCCGCGCATCACGCAATCCCGCATCGTGTCAAAAACCTCTTGGAGATAAGGATAGATTTCCGGCTCGCAAAGCCGCACGTAGCCCGGCAAATCCAACCCTTCGCGCGCACAGCGGCGGCGGATTTCGGTGAAATTGCGCTCCGGATAAACCTCTGCGCCCTCGGAAAGCGGCTGACCGTTCACAATCACACTGCCGCCGCCCACGCTCTCGGCGCGAACCAGCTCCTGCCGCGTTCCGTCCCTTGTGGCGTAAATTTTCAGAAAATTCGGGTGGGGCAACTCCTTTTCCGTGGTATTGAACACGATTTCCGTGTCCTGCCCGAGAACCTCACACAGAACGTGATCGGTGCCGTGTCCCCGCCCGGTCAGTGCCAGCGAGCCGAACAGCTCCACCGTGTAGTGCCGCGCTCCGAAGGTGCGCAGGGTATACTCCGCAATGCGTTCGGGACCGATGGTATGTGAGCTGGAAGGTCCCTTGCCGATCCTGTACAGTTCTCTCAGAGATTTCATATTCCTCCTTCCGGGATTTCCCGTTTTCCCTCATTGCTTCAAAAGCTGAGCAATACCACGCTGACCAATGCCACACCAAGCCCGCAGAATTGCAGCCGGGTCAGCTTTTCGTGAAAAATCATCAACCCGAACAGTGCCGCAAGAATCAGCACCCCGCCGTTGTCCGCCGTATTGACCACCGTCACGTTCATCCTTGCCAGCAGGTAGGAAAGAATATTCACCGCCACCGTGGCAACCGCACAGCAACCGATGGCAAACAACACCGCACGGCGGGACATCCGGAGACGCCGCCCCTCGCCGCCCCGTGCTTTTTTAATCAGCAGAACAAGGAGCGCAAGCACTGCCGAGGCAAGGTAGCTGACGGTCAGCATCTCGGTGCGCTCCCCCGGCGCAAAGTCGGCTTGCAGTGCCAGCAGGGAGCCGAACACCCCGTTGGAAAGCCCCAGCGCGATGCAGAAAAACCAAAATCCCTTTTTGGCACCCCGGAGCGACACCCCCTGGCAGTTGAGCAAAACAAACGCCACACACATCAGCGCAACCGCCGCAATCTGCCACAGGCTCAGCCGCTGACCCATCCGGATTACCGAAACCGCCATCGGAATCAGAATCCCGCCAAACAGCATACAGAGGTTGGCAATGGCATAGGACCCGCGCGTGGTGGCACCGATCTGCGTCAGATGAAAAATGACCAGCATCAGCGCGGTGCAAACGGCATAAATCACCGTGCCGCGCGAGGGGGCAAACACAAAGCCTCCGGCGGAAATGCACCCCGCCGCAAACGTGGCGGCACCGATAAAGACCCCGAAAATCACGGCAAAGGAGAGCGATATCTCTCCGCTCTCACCCTCGCAGCTTCCCGCATACAGCCGCTCGAACAGGGATTGCAACGCATAGCAAACCACCATCAGCCCCAACAAAAGATATAACATCACGCACCTCCGAGTGGGTTTCAACTCAGTATAACACATCCCCGTCAAAATGCAAGTCTTTTTGCAAATAAATCGGCAAAAACACCGCAATCACGCACGCACTTGACTTTTATTTCCATATCTGCTATACTGTAAGTGTAAGTAACACCCGGAAAGAAGAACGCTATATGAAAAGCAGAAAAAAATCTTTTATTTTTATTCTTGCGGCAATGCTCGCTCTTGTAATGCTGTTTTCCGTTGGCTGTGCCAAGCCGGACGAACAACCGAACACCGAAGAAACCGGGGAAGCACAGAACGGCGAAAAGCGGCCCACCCCCGGCGAAACGGCTCACCGTGCCGATGAAACGGCAAAAACGGTTACCTCGGACACTTTTCCCGCAAAGCCGGACGAACTCGTTTTGATGGACGAAACCATTCATACGCTGTCCGATGAGGATGCAACCGCGCTGTACAACGCGCTCCTGAAGGTAGCCGAAGCTTATCAGGGCGAGGTGGCACGGTACACCTATACGCCGGAGAGCGCGGAGGCGGATTTCCGGAAATCGGGTGCTGTGGAGCTTCGCTATCGCCAAAAGCATTCTTTCACTTATCAGACACAAACCGGTGAGGTTGCCGGCGTGGCGGATGCCTTCTGGATTTTCCTGCAGAAAGACGCCCCACTCTTTGCCCCTTTGTCAAACGGCAAGCCCCTCGGCACTTTTCTCCTGTTCTCCCCCACCGTGCAGGGGGAAAGTGAGGAAGCAATCAACGAATACCGCGAAACGGTAAAACGCATATTGCAAAAAAACGGACTGCTCCCGCCCGAATGGCAGGAATAATCCTACCACCTTTAGCCTCCTCCGCAGAAGATGAACTCCGCCGTGCAGAGATTGTTATCTCCAACGGGCAGAATGGATGCCGCATCCCTCCTGCCGGCAACAAAAAAGAACCGCTACCTGTAAAAATTTTTCCCTTGCCCCGGGCAACGGCAAATAGGAAAAGCGAAATACTCCAAAATTTTCAAAGAAAATTTATTAATGATACACAAACTTTTGTCGAAAAATGTCTACTTTCCATTTTTTGCTTGACATTTTTTGGTAGCCTTGCTATACTGTAATTGCATCCGGATCACAAGAAGTCAAACAAAGAGCGGCATCCGGCCAATGTCGTCTCGCATGACCTTTTCAGGTGAAAGGATAAAAATGCAGGAAACTATTTTAAAAAAAGCGATCTCTGTCATTCTTTTTGCTCTCCTTTTGTTGCAAATTCCGTTATCAGCACTGGCTGTTACTTTGCCGGAAGAGTCCTTGACCGATGGGAAATATTCCGCGAACATACAAGCAACAGTTCGGTCCGAAACGGACTCCGCCACATCTTTGCAAAAACACGAACCCCTTCCGGGAATTGTTGACGGTGCGATTTATTATTTGCGCAACGCCGCGAACAACACTTATATGGATGTAGATAACGGGTGGACTGCTTCGGGTACCAATATTTCCACCTATCAGTTTCACGGCGATCTGAATCAGCAATTCAAATTCAGATACCTTGGCAAAGAGCAATTTGAACTGATTCCGATGAACAGTCCAAACACTGTGGTCAGAGCTGTAAATACTTCAACAGAAACCAATATTACAATCGATTCCGCACGCTCCGCAGACACCCGCTTCAAGGTTGTTCTGACAGAGGATGGAAAATACGAATTGTACTCTGCTTCGCATAATTTTACCGATGCCGTAGGATTTGACACCAATCATCCCAATAATGTACTTCAACAG
>CAKSPL010000081.1 GCA_934481325.1 uncultured Eubacteriales bacterium
GCACTGAACGGCAAGGTGAAAAATGCCGAGGCTCTCGGCAACATTATGAATCTTCTGCACGAGTTGGACGTGCAGGTCAACGAGGAGGTGCTGGCGCGCTTTCTTTCGGTGGCGGCAGGCTTCCCGGATCGGGAACGCCTGGCGGGGCTTCTTTACCGGAACCGGCAGATTCCGGCATCGCTGGTGCGGGGCAAGCTGATCCCCGAGCGGGCGGACTGGGCATTCAGCGAGGGGATGTTTGCGGCGTATCACACAAGGGATCGGGTGGCAATCCTGACCGACCTTTGCCGTGGGGATTGCCGCGCGATGTGCCGTGGGTTCCTTGCCGGAACCGATGCGACGGCACTTTCCGTCATCGATACGGTGTTGGCGGCAATGAAAGCCGAAGGAACCGAAAACGGCACGGTGCGATTGTGCCGCGCGTACCGGTTGATTCTTTGCAATTCCTATGCCGTAGGCAACTCCGGCAATCTGTTTGAAAACCTTGCGCTGATGCTCTTTGACCGCCGCACCGAGGTGGGACTGGACGAGGGCGAGCAGGCGCGCGTGCGTGAGATCTGTGCCTCGGGCAGTTTCCTTGCCAACAGCAAGGAGCTGGCGGCGATGTACCGCAAGGCAACCGAAAACACGGCACCCCTGGCGGATTCCGCCACCAGAATTTTGTTGTATTATCTCGGTTCCCCCGCAGGGGAGAGCGGTCTGCTCAACCCCGAAAAGCTGGCGGCACTTGTTTCCGAATACCGCTTTACGCTGAGTTATGGCGATCTCGGCACACTCCGCACTCTGCTCACGGCACTGATTCTGTTGAGCGAAAAGGACGAACCGACTCTTTCGGCAGTGCTTGCCGAATGGGAAAGCGTGCCGTCGGCGTTGCCCCTTGCCGGGATAAGTGCCAAGGAGGCGGGGCGGCGTCTGCTCTCTTATCTGACAGGGAACGACCGCGTGCGGTTTCGCTCGGTGGTTTATCGCACCGAGGCAAAGCGGCAGGCTCTTGACCGCATCGTACACGCATAAGGAAAGGAGAAAAGTATGGAAGAATCCGTAAAAAAACCAAAACTGCTCCTCTCCTTTGTGCTGGATAACGGCGTGTCCGTTCCCGGCGAAAAGCTGGGTGCGCTGATGTCCGGCTTCCGGAGCTTTTTTGCCGGGAGCGCGGAGGATGCGGACCTTGAAACCGAGCTGATCTGTTACGACACCTTCTACCCGTGTGTAATCAAATCCTTTGTCTCGCCCGAGGTGTTGCCCGTTGCGGGCGGAAAGCTGCCGCTGTTTGCGGGGGCAACCGCGCTTGCGCTGGATCGCCTGTTTGCAAGAGAGGCGGAGTGGAGAAAAAAAGGCGAGGCAACCCGCCGCCCGTGGCTGATTCTTTTGTCGGACGGGATGACGCTGGATGCGCCGGATGCCGTGGTGGTACGGATGGATACGGCGGAGCGGGAAGGAAGGCTGACCATGCTTCCGTTCCGGCTGTCTCCCGGGCTTCGCTCGGAGCGGATGCAATGTCTGGACCGCACCAAGCATATGATTGAAATTTTGGACGGTCATATTCCGCAGTTTTTTGAATTTGTTGCCGCAAAGGTGCGGGAAACCGGGGAACTGTCGGCGGAGAGTGCCGTGCGGTTCAGCAAAACCGATTTTGAAGGGTGGGCGTTGCTATGATTATTCAGAAATGGAAGCAGTGCGGCACCCGCGCGCAGGGCAAGGATCATATCAATGCCGGCGTGGTCTGCCAGGACAACGTGGCGGCGGCGGAGAAAAACGGCGTACACGCCGTGGCACTCTCGGACGGGGGCGGCAGCCGGAAGTATTCGGAAATCGGTTCTGCCTGCTCCACCGCCACCGCCTGCCGCCTGCTGACCGAAAGGTTTGACGAGTATTATGACCGGCTGGACGAAATCGACGCGGCACCGGCAGAGGAACGGGAACGGCTGTTGCTTGCCCTGCGGTTGGAAATCATTGATGTGATTCTGAACGCGCTTCGTGCCGAGGTCACGGCGGAAAAAACCTTGCGTGATTTCGGCTGTACCTTGCAGTTTGCCGCCGTCAAGGACGGGCGGTATCTGGTTGGGCATATCGGGGACGGCGTGATTGCAGGGCTTTTCCAGTGCGGACTTTCCCGCCGCGTTCAGGTGCTTTCCCATCCCGAAAACGGGGGTGCGCCCAACGTCACGTTTTTCGTAACCGACCACGATGCCAAGGATCATTTGCGTTTTTCCCACGGGGAATGCCGCCAGCTGGAAGGGATTCTGATGATGTCGGACGGGCCGGAGGAAGTGCTTTACAGCCCGGAGGGGATGCACGCCAATACGCAAAAGCTGTTTGACAACTTCCGCGGTGTGGGGCGTGCGGAGTACGAAAAAGCACTGTTCTCGTTCCTCACCAGAAGCGTGGCCAGGCACAGCTATGACGACCTGAGCCTGAACCTTTTGTACCTGGAAACCGCAGACAGCACGGATCTTGCCCCTGCCTACCGCGAGGAGCTTTTTGCGGGGCTTTCCTCCCGTTCCCAGGTGCGGCGGGTAAGCTCTTACGCCTTTTTTGTTGATCCGACCCTGCCGCCGCACGGCGAGGACGATCTGTCCTTTTTAAGGAGCTGACAATGGCACAAAAACAGTACTACTATTTGGATAGCTCGGTTCTTCTCGCCCCCGATTTTTATCGGGAGCTGAAAAAGCTGACCGAAAACCCCGATGCGCGTTTTCTGCTGGATAACGCCATTTATCGCGAAATCGAGGATTACCGGGCACTCGGAAAAGAGGAAGAAGCCCTGACGCTGACGGCGTTTGTCAATCTGCTTGCCACGCTGGGCATTGCCGCGCAGGTGGACACCGCAGGCGGCTTTGACGGCACGGCTCTTCTGCCGATGGCGGCAAAAAAGCTCTTTGTGTTGACCAACCGGAAAAGCGTGGCGGAGCATTTTTGCGACCTTGGGGAGAATGTGACCTTTCTTCGCTTCCGCGAGGGGGCAACCGAACCCTTCCCCCCGGAGTCTGCCGAGAACGAGCGCGCGTTTTATCTGGAACGCGACGTTTATGTCAATCAGTTTGATATTGAGAGCCTTGACTACGTGTTCTCCCCCCGCTACGGCTACCTGAAGCTGGATAAAAGCAAGGCGTTTTCGGGCGGAGAGGGCGTGTGCTACCGCACCTATAACGGGCTTTTCTGCAAGCTGTATTTCAAAAAGCACATCACCTATGTCAATTTCAAAAAATTACAGCGGATGGCGGAAATGGGCTGTACCTGCCCCACCATTATGTGGCCCAAGGACATTCTGTATTACCGCAATCAGTTTGTGGGATATGTGATGGAGGAACTGCACGACACCCGCTCGGTGGATGATTTGAGAGACGACGGATTTTCCGGCTTTTCGATTTTGGATCGCTTCTGTATCGTCCGCAATTTCCTCCGCAACGTGGAGTATCTGCACGCGCGGGGCATTTTAGTGGGCGATATGAAGCTGGACAACATCCTGGTCGGCGCGGATAAGAGCGTGTATATCATTGATTCCGGCAGCTTTCAGGTGGAGGATTACGCCTGCGACGTCTGCCATAAGGAATACACCGAAAAGCTGTATGTGGGCAACGAACTCAAACAGATTCTGCGCACCGAAAAGGAAGAATATTTTCCCATCAACAAGATTATTTTTGAAATTCTGATGCAAAAAGGTCCCTTTTACAGCAAAGAGAATACCGAGATCGACGGGGACGGGAGCCGGGAGTTTACCTATCCCGCGGATATGACGGGGCTGGACCCGAAAACGATGCCTTACCACCTGAAAATGTGGTTTGCGCTCTCGCCCGCGATGCGGCAGTTTTTCACTCGCTATTTTACGGAACGAAAGGTGACCTATGTAACCGAATGGCTCCGGGAGCTTGATGTGTACATTCTTGCCCGTGAGCGCGCGGCTCGCGCGCGCCGGGCATCTGCCAATGCTTAAATTTCTGACAGAGAAGGAGAAACAGAGATGGACAACAATTTTTTTGAAGATCTGGATTTCGGTGATTTCGGCACACCTGCGGCAGGGTCAACGCGAAAGGTGCCGATCTGCCTGGTGTTGGATTGCAGCGGCTCGATGCGCTATCCGGACGGCACCCGTCTTGCCAAAATCGATGAGCTGAACAACAATATTGATGCGTTCCTGGATTATGTGCGCAATGACCCCAAGGCATCCAAAATCTGCGATCTTTGCATCATCACAATGGGGGACAGTGTGCGCGTGGTTTCCCGCTATACCACGGTGGATCGGATTCATTTCGGCCATTTTGCGGCGGCGGGCGGCACGCCTCTCGGCACCGCAATGACCGAGGCAGTGCGTCTGCTCACCGAGCGGCGGCAGTATTATCGCGATAACGACATTGAACACTATAAGCCGATTCTGATGGTGATGACCGACGGCGACCCCACGGACGATATTTCCTATATCTCCCGCACGGTGTCCGAGATGGTGCTGAACAAGGAAATCAAAATTTTCCCGGTCGGTATCGGAATGAATTTCAATCAGGATACGCTCAAGCAGTTCTCGCCGTTGCTCCAGCCCAAGCTGATTCGCAATTCCGAGGCGTTTGACAAGCTCTTCAAGCTGCTTTCCGCATCTTCCAGTAACCCGAACGACGACTCGTTGGAACGCTGGTTCAACAACGATTTCTAACTTGGGGCTCGCATAATTCGTGCAGACCGAAAACGGAAACAGGGGGCTTTGACAGAGTAATTTCCTCGGGAGTTTGTACAACTTCCAAAGTCACTGCTGTCTTGAAACAGTCTAAGGAAGAAACCCGGCTTACAGCCGGGTTTCCTTTGATTTTTTGCTTTCGGTTCGGGCAAATCCGTGTCGCCGGAGCCGGACACCGCAGATGCTTTTTTATTAAAAGCCTTGCATTTACACACTGTTTCTGTTACAATAGGAGAGACGGGGGCAAAAGCACCCGCGCGCCCTTTGGGCGGAAAGGAGAAAAAATGCTCGAAATACGCAATGTCACCAAGACCTATCGCTCCAAAACAGGCGAGAGCGTAAAGGCACTGGACAATATCAGTATTTCCTTCCCGGAGTCGGGGATGGTGTTTATCCTCGGCAAATCCGGCAGTGGCAAATCCACCCTGCTCAACGCAATCGGCGGGCTGGACAGCATCGACTCCGGTGAGTTTATCATCAAGGGCAAATCCTCCAAGGATTTTGTCGGCTCGGATTTTGACGCATACCGTAACACCTTCATCGGCTTTATCTTTCAGGAATACAACGTGTTGGACGAGTTTACCGTGGGTGCCAATATTGCCCTTGCGTTGGAATTGCAGGGCAAAAAAGCCACGGATGAGCAGATCAATAAAATCCTGGCACAGGTAGACCTTCTGTCCTTCGCCAAGCGCAAGCCGAACGAGCTTTCCGGCGGGCAGAAACAGCGCGTGGCAATCGCCAGGGCTCTTGTCAAGGAGCCGCAGATTATTATGGCAGACGAGCCGACAGGTGCGTTGGATTCCAACACCGGTAAGCAGATTTTTGACACCCTGAAAGAACTTTCCAAAGAAAAACTGGTGCTGATTGTTTCCCACGACCGCGATTTTGCCGAACGCTATGCCGACCGTATCGTGGAACTGGCGGACGGACACATCATTTCGGACGTGACCAAGCACGAGGTAGAGGGCAAGACCCTCAATGATGGCATTCGTCAGGTCAGCCGCCACATTTTGCAGATCAAAGGCGGCTATCGCCTGACCCCTGCCGATGTGGAAATGATCAACGACTACCTTGCCACCAGCCCCGAGGGGGTTATCCTTTCGGGCGATAACCGCGTCAACGGGGAACTGCGCTCCGCCGCGGGGATCACGGAGGAAGGCGGCACTACGGTCTTTGAGACCACGGACGCGGCAAAGGACGTGAAAGTCAAGGAGTATGACGGAAAGAAAACGAAATTCATCCGCTCCCGCCTGCCCATCAAAAATGCCGTCAAGATCGGTGCCTCCGGGTTGAAGTATAAAAAATTCCGTCTGTTTATGACAATCCTGCTCTCGCTGGTGGCATTCGGTATGTTCGGGCTTGCGGACAC
>CAKSPL010000082.1 GCA_934481325.1 uncultured Eubacteriales bacterium
CGCCGTACCGGGGTATGCGCGGAGGGGGTTACCACCTCCAGGTCGTGAATCACCTTGTCCGCAAGTGAGCCGGGTCTGGAACGATCCACAAAAATGGACTTCCCTTTCCGATAACTGCGCAGCATCATATTGTCCACAATATCCATATTGCCGACAAGCCCCATCCCGAGGCGATCCTCCGGCACAAAGGAAAGACGAATGCCAAGCTCCCGGATCTGCAACGGTGTTTTGTCTCTCAGATCGATGATTTCATCCTCTTTGAACAGCACCTTGCCCTCGCCCACAAGCGTTTTGATCTCTTTATCGGATTTCCCCGTAAAGTCCACGGTTTCGCCGTTCTCATAGCGGAATTTACCCTCTGCCGCCAGCTGTTTGACACGGTGCAAATCCTTATGGAAGAAAGTGACGGGCTGATCCTTTTTGGGGTTGCGGAAAATCATATCTCCGCACTCCAGGTGCTGCAATCCGGCAATCGCCTCCAACAGTTCCTTCTGTCCACTGCCCGCAATCCCGGCAATTCCGAGAATCTCACCCGCGCGCGCGGTAAACGATACGCCGTCCAACACCTGCGTGCCTTCGCTGTTTTTCACGCTCAGGTTTTCAATCATCAGGCGATCCGCAACGTTTTTCGGCTCCGCACGGTCAATATTCAGCACGACCTTTTTGCCCACCATCATCTCGGTCAATTCCGCCTCGGTGGTTTCGGCAGTATTGACCGTGGCAATATGCTCCCCTTTGCGAAGCACTGCCACCCGGTCGGAAATCGCCATCACCTCGTGCAATTTGTGGGTAATGATGATGATGGACTTTCCGTCCTCACGCATCCGGCGAAGCACGGCAAACAGCTTGTCAATCTCCTGCGGAGTCAGCACTGCCGTCGGCTCGTCCAGAATCAATATATCCGCACCGCGGTAAAGAACCTTGAGAATTTCCACGGTCTGCTTTTCAGAAACCGCCATATTATAAATCTTTTTCCGCGGATCCATTTCAAATCCGTATTTTTCCGTAATCTCGCGCACCTTTTTCTCGGTTTCGGCAAGATCAAAGCGGGAGCCGTCCTCACTGCCGAGCACGATATTTTCGGCGGCGGTAAAGACATCCACCAGCTTAAAATGCTGGTGAATCATCCCGATTTTATAGCGGAACGCGTCCTTGGGAGAGCGAATGCTTGCTTCCTCTCCGTTTACAAAGATCTGTCCCTCATCCGGGTAATAAATCCCGGCAATCATATTCATCAGTGTGGTCTTGCCGCTCCCGTTTTCCCCGAGAATGGCAAGAATTTCGCCGTGGCGCACGTCAAGGTTTACCTGTTGGTTTGCCTTGATACTGCCAAAGCTCTTGGAAATGTTTTTTAACTGCAACGCAATGCTATCCGGCATAAAAACCTCCGTGTATTGAAAAAGAGGTAGCCTTGGAAGCACCGGAAAGCCGGTGCTTCCAAGGCTGTGGGAAAGAATGCTTTCCCGGAATCGGAATCAATCTCCGGAGTTGGGGTTCAGGTTGGTGATACCGTCAATGCTAATGTCAAAGTAAGGAGCGGAACGGAAATCCTTTGCGTTGGATTCGTCAAAGTAACCGTTGCGAACCACATTGGTATCGCCCTTGTAATCGCCGTCAACATCAGCCAAATACTCCGTGAGGTGACCGTTAGCGTCAACCTTTGCATTGACATTGGCAGTTTCGGTTACGGTTACAGTGAACTTGGAGGTATCAAACACGTGCAGGGTTCCTGCTTTGAAAGCGGCAATTGCTTCTTTGACCTTGGCTTCGGTCCCCTCGGCAACCACATCCAGGTTCAGACCGGTCAGCACCACGGAGTTGACGGCAATGTCACCGCACCAGTCAGCGTCAATCTTCTCATTCTTGCAGACCGTTTCAATAATGTACTTGAAGTAAGGAGCCCAGTTGATTGCGGAGGAAACCATAAAGGTGTTCTCACCGGCGGCATAGGTGCTGCCGTTGTAGGAAACATTGGGAACACCCTTCTGCTCGCAGGCAGTGGGGGCACCCAGGGAGTCCGCGTGCTGGCTGATCAGAACGCAACCGTCCTTCTCAATCAGAGCGGTGGCGGCCTCCTGCTCCTTGCCCTGGTCATACCAGGAGCCGGTGTAACGAACCTTCATCGTTGCGGAGGGGCAAACGGATTTTGCGCCAAGGTAGAAGGAGGTCATACCGGAAACCACTTCTGCGTAAGTAAATGCGCCGACATAGCCGATTACAGCCTCTTCTGCTTTGATTTTGCCGTTGCTGATCATCTCGTTGAGCTTCATCCCGGCAACGATACCTGCAAGATATCTGCCCTCGTAGATAGAAGCAAATGCGTTGTGGAGGTTTTCGATGCCCGCGGTTTTGGCAGAAGTACCGGTAGCGTGGCAGAACTCCACGTTCGGATATTCGGGAGCAACCTTTTTGAGGAACTGCTCGTGACCGAAGCTGTCCGCAAACACAATCTTGCAGCCCTTTTCACCGGCAAGCTCTCTTGCGGCATCCTCACAGGTGGTATCCTCGCCGATACCGGTTTTGATAAAGACGCGATCGTTCGGAATGCCGAGTGCTTTCACAACGGATTTGAATGCGTCGATAAAGTTTTTGTCATAGGTGGAGTTTTCGTCGTGCAGGCAGATCAGACCGATTTTGAAATCATCGGGAATGGTCACGCCCTCGGATTTGGTAACGGTATTTCTGGGAAGAATATCCGCACCCATACCCTTTTTCTCGGTTTCCTCGTCCTTTTTGCAGGATGCGAACGCCACAACCATTGTTGCGCACATCAGCACTGCCAGAGCGATTGCCAGGATTTTCTTGAACATTTGAAATGTCCTCCTTGATTTTTTTTATTTACAGACCGTTCGGTCGGCAAACCGTATAAAAATGTAAAAAGACGCAATCAGACCTGCTATTCTCAGCAAAATTTGATTCCGTCTTCTACACTCATAGAAGCGATCTTCGCAAGGGATTCTACACGAATCCCGTCCGCGCGCAGTTCTGCACCGCCGTTTTGGTATGCCTTTTCAATGACAATCCCGCATCCGACAGCCGTGGCTCCTGCCTGCGACACCAGGTCAAGCAGGGCGCGAAGGGCACTTCCCTTTGCCAGGAAATCGTCGATAATCAGCACACGATCCCCGGGCTTCAGATACTCTTTTGATACCAGCACCTCGTACGTCTGCCCGTGGGTGTAGGACTCGACCGACGAAACATAGGCGTTTGCCGCCATATTGCTGGATTTGGATTTTTTCGCAAACAGCACCGGGACGTGGAAATATTGCGCGGTGAGACAGGCTACACCGATCCCGGAGGCTTCAATCGTCAGAATTTTGGTGACATTTTGGTCGCAGTACAGGCGATGGAATTCTTTGCCGATTTCACACAGAAAGTCTACGTCAATCTGATGATTGAGGAAGTTATCGACCTTCAGGACTTCACCGGGGTAAACCCGACCGTCCTTTTGGATCTTCTGTTCGAGAAATTCCATAGCACCCCTTTCCGCGATATTCACCGCAAATTCAAAATGATATATTTATTCTACACGATTTCATCACTTTTTTCAATTCACAAAAGTCACAATAATCCCTCTTTTTTTTCGGCGGTTTCGTCAAATATTGACAAAGCGGGCAAAAAAAAAGGCTACCACTACCGGTAGCCTCTCTTTTTTTGCCGAACACAAAATATTGTGATCAGACCTGCTTATTGGTGGAACGCAACAGTACATCGTGTGCGCCCCCCTCTACAATACTGACCGAGGAAACCAGGGTCAGCTTGGCTTTTTGTTGCAATTCCGGAATTGTCAGCGCGCCGCAGTTGCACATTGTAGAGCGCACCTTGGAGAGTGACTGCTGTACGTTATCCGAAAGCTTTCCGGCGTACGGCACATAAGAATCCACGCCTTCCTCAAACGAGAGCTTCGCATTTCCGCCAAGGTCATACCGTTGCCAGTTGCGGGCACGGTTGCTCCCCTCGCCCCAGTATTCCTTCATCAGTGTACCGTTGACGTTGATTTTTGCGGTGGGGCTTTCGTCAAATCTTGCAAAATATCTGCCCAGCATAATGAAATCCGCGCCCATCGCCAGAGCCAACGTCATATGATGGTCGTGTACAATGCCACCGTCCGAGCAAACAGGAACATAAATTCCCGTTTCCTTATAATATTCATCTCTGGCGCGGCATACGTCGATCAGTGCGGTTGCCTGACCTCTGCCGATGCCCTTGGTTTCCCGGGTGATGCAGATGGAACCGCCGCCAATGCCCACTTTAATGAAATCGGCACCGCAGTCGGCAAGAAAGCGGAAGCCGTCCGCATCCACCACATTGCCCGCACCTACGCGCACCTTGTCGCCGTATTTTTCACGGATATAAGATATGGTACGCTTCTGCCACTCGGAAAAGCCCTCCGAAGAGTCAATGCACAGCACATCCGCGCCTGCCTCAACCAGTGCGGGAACGCGCTCGGCATAGTCGCGGGTGTTAATACCGGCACCCACGACATACCGTTTATTGGAATCCAGCAATTCCATCGGATTTTTCTTGTGCTGATCATAGTCCTTGCGGAACACGAAATACCGCAGTTTTCCGTCCGCCGAAACAATCGGCAAAGAGTTGAGCTTATGATCCCAAATAATATCGTTCGCTTCTTTCAGGGTTGTCCCCTCCAGTGCCGTGACCAGTTTTTCCAGCGGAGTCATAAAGGTAGAGATGGCATCCTCGGGATTCATCCGGCTGATGCGGTAATCCCTGCCCGTCACAATGCCGACCAGCTTTCCCTCCGGGGTGCCATCCTCCGTGATTGCCACCGTGGAATGTCCGGTTGCCGCTTTGAGCGCAAGCACATCGGCAAGCGTCTGATCCGGGCGAAGATTGGAATCACTGCGGACAAACCCCGCCTTGAATCCCTTGACCTTGGCAACCATTGCCGCCTCGCTTTCAATGGACTGTGACCCATAAATAAAGGAAACACCGCCCTCTTGCGCAAGTGCCACCGCCAGTCTGTCACCGGAAACCGACTGCATAATAGCGGAAACCAACGGAATGTTCAGCGAAATTGCAGGTTCTTCCCCCTTTTTGAAACGCACCAAGGGCGTTTTCAGAGACACATTCGCCGGAATACATTCCGCGGATGAATAACCGGGAACCAAAAGATATTCGTTAAAGGTATGCGACGGTTCTTGATAATAAGTTGCCATATTTTTCTCCTCCTTCTTCGGCATCGGCGGTATATTTTTGTTAGTATACAACATTTTCTCCCATTTTGCAAGAGGGCGTGCAAGAAAAGCACAAATCTTTTTGTCTCGCGGCAGTATTTTCCTGATTTTTCCTGTGATTCTATTTTTTCAGATAATTATTCCGGTTTTCCATTTCTTTTTTCCAAATTACGATTTTGATTTTTCAACATTTCGGTTCAAAATTCGATTGATTTCAAAAAAAAGAGAAACATGCCCGTCACGGCGCGTTTCTCGTCTGCCTTTGTTTTTTGCAGTCTTTCACTTTGGTACCCTTTGCAAGTAAACAACATTATCTGAAAATATTTTGCCGGAGAGTTTTTTGACCGTTTTCTCATCGCCATCAGTTCGCAAGTCCCCCCCTATCCCTGTTCTGTCGCCACCGTGCGATTTTTTTATGTTGCATTCGTGTTGCATCGCTTCCCCCATATGCAACATTTTTCTGAAATCGGAAATAATGTGCGGAACAAAATACAAAGCACCCGCAAAAAGCAATCGCCCGAAACCCCGCATAAACAAAGGAAAAACCCGGAAATGCAGATGTCATCTGCATTTCCGGGTTTTTCCCGATTTTGGTGGATCCGAGGGGAATCGAACCCCTGTCCGAAAACCTCGCGGCAGGACTTTCTTCGTGGACAGTCTGTTATTAAAAATTCCCTTTGGGCGGCGGCAACAGACAGTCTCCGCTCTCCGGTAGCCC
>CAKSPL010000083.1 GCA_934481325.1 uncultured Eubacteriales bacterium
CGCAGAAGCTCAGCTACAAGATGGAAAACGGCAAGATTCTTCACACGGATCAGGGTGTTTTCTTTGAAAAAGAGGACGGTAGCGTTTATTTCTATTCCGGCGAGCTGAAAGAAGTGATCTCGAAGCTGCAGTTGGTATGGAAAACCCTGACGGTAGAGGATGAATACTTTATCGTGCGCCACGCAGAAGGCGCGTTGGACGTTACCTATACCTGCTTCTCCGCAAACGGTACGTCCCTGTTGACCACGGATTATGAAGTGAGTCCGATTGCTTCCTATGAGGGAGTGTTCCTCTTCAAGGGGCTGAAAAACGGCGACAACGTTTATTATCGATTGGCGGCATAATCTGCCTTCCACCAACAAACAAGACCCGGGAAACCGGGTCTTGTTTGTTGGCTGTTTTGAAAATAACCCCCCAAACGGTATGCGTTTTGTGCGTTCAGATGTCCGCGTCCTTGATATATTCGCTTCCGTGTTCGGCGATAAAGACTTTGCGCTCCGCAAGATTGTCACCCATCAGCACATCAAACATATAGTCGGTGCGCTCCACATCTGCCGGCTCTACCGAAACGAGACGGCGCGTGGCAGGATTCATCGTGGTTTGCCACATCATATCCGGTTCGTTTTCGCCAAGACCTTTGGAGCGCTGCAGGGTGTATTTCTGCCCGGCGGCATCCAGCTTTTTCAGGATTTCCGCTTTTTCAAACTCATCATAAGCAAACAGAATATCGTCCTTGGTCGTAATTTCAAACAGGGGGGACTCCGCAATAAACACCTTGCGCTCTTGCAGGAGGGTAGGGAGCAGACGATAGAACAGGGTCAGGAGCAGTGTGCGGATCTGGAAGCCGTCCTCGTCCGCATCGGTACAGATGATAATCTTCGACCAGCGGAGCTGAGCAAGATCAAACCGGCTGATATCACCCTTGATTTTCCCGTCGATTTCCACGCCACAGCCGATTACGCGCAACAGGTCGGTGATGATGTCGCTTTTGAAGATGCGCTCGTAGGAGGCCTTCATACAGTTCAGCGTTTTGCCGCGCACGGGGATAATCGCCTGAAATTCGGCGGCGCGCCCCAATTTGCAGGAGGTCAGTGCCGAGTCACCCTCCACGATATACAGTTCGCGTACGGCAGGGTCCTTGGAGCGGCAATTCACAAATTTCTCCACCCGGTTGGAAATATCAATTGTGCCGGTCAGCTTCTTTTTGAGGTTGAGACGTGTGGTTTCCGCGTTTTCGCGGCTCCGCTTGTTTACCAGCACCTGGTTGGCAAAAATCTCCGCCTCCGTGGGATGCTCCACAAAGTAAATTGCCAGGTTTTCACGCAGGAATTTATTCAGCGCGTCATAGATAAAGGTGTTGGTAATCGATTTTTTGGTCTGGTTTTCGTAAGAAGTGGAGGTGGAAAAGCTGTTGATGACCAAAAGCAGGCAGTCCGCCACGTCCTGAAAAGTGATTTTTGCCTCGGATTTGTTGTATTTCCCGTTGGAACGCAGATAATTGTCTACGGCAAATACAAACGCCGAACGCACAGCACGGTCGGGCGAGCCGCCGTGCTCCAAAAAGCTGGAATTGTGATAGTATTCCAGTGCCGTTACGGTATTGGAAACGCAAAAGGAAATGTCGGCTTTGAGCTTGTAGTCCTCTTTGTCCTCCCGGTCGCGTCCGGAGGTTTCCAGGTGCCAGAGAACCGGCTCCGTTTTTGCGGATTCGCCCGCGCGTTCCACAATGTAGTCGGCAATGCCGTGTTCGTATACGAAGGTGCTTTCGTCAAAGCCGCCGTCCTCCCGTTCCAGCCGAAGCAGAAAGGTAATGCCGGGGTTGACCACCGCCTGGCGGTGCAGGACATCCGCAAAGTATTCGTGCGGAATACGGATGTCGGTAAACACCTCAATGTCGGGTCTCCAACGGATCACCGTGCCGGTGCGACGTTCTTTTTTATCCAGCGGGCGCGTTTGCAGCTCGGTTACAGGCTCCCCTTTACGGAAGGAGATGGTCTGTGCCTCAATCCCGTCATAGGAAGTGACGGTCATATATTCGGAGGAGTACTGTGTGGCGCAGGCACCCAAACCGTTAAGACCAAGAGAGTATTCGTATGCGGAGCCGCCCTTGTTATTGTTGTATTTTCCGCCCGCATAAAGCTCGCAGTAAATCAGATCCCAGTTCCAGCGTTTTTCTTTTTCGTTGAAGCCAAGCGGAACACCCCGCCCGTGGTCGTCCACTTCAATGGAGAGATCGCGGAAAGCGGTAACGGTAATTTTGGTTCCGTGTCCCTCGCGCGCCTCGTCTACGGAGTTGGAAAGAATCTCAAAAAAGGAATGCTCACAGCCCTCCAGCCCGTCCGAGCCGAAAATCACCCCGGGGCGTTTTCGCACACGGTCGGCACCTTTAAGGGCGGTAATACTGGCGTTACCGTATTCTTTTTTGCCTGTTTTTGTTGCCATTTCCAAACCTCGCTTTTTTGCATCTTGTGTCAGTTTATCATACTATTATACCACATATTGTAGGATTTGTAAAGAGATTTTTTACAACTTGTCAGGGCGTGTAAATCTCCCGCACTTCTTGACATTTGCCGTGTGCCTGTGCTATATTTATAAGGAAACGGAGGTGTGAATATGATTCTTGGCAGTCACTTTTTTGCCGCCCCCGCAACCGAGCTGGCACCGATGCTGATCGGCAAGCTCCTTTGCCGCCGCACCGGGGGTACGGTGTATCGCCTCCGCATCACCGAAACCGAGTGCTATTTCGGGGAGGAGGACACCGCCTGCCACGCCCATAAGGGGTGCACTCCGCGAACGGAAACGCTGTATGCCGCGGGCGGAATTGCCTATGTGTATCTCTGCTACGGAATGCACAGCCTGCTCAATATCGTAACAGGGAAACAGGGGCATCCGGAGGCGGTGCTGATCCGCGGGGTGGAAGGTATTTCGGGTCCCGGAAGGCTGACCAAAGCACTGGGCCTCACCGTGGCGGAAAACCGCCTGCCGCTTTTGAAAAAGAACGGGCTTTGGGTGGAGGATGACGGTCCCCCCGTACCGGAACCGATTGCCACACCCCGCATCGGAATTGACTATGCCGAGAGGGAGGACAGGGAACGCCTTTGGCGGTTTCTTGCAAAATAAAAATGCGGATATTATTGATTTCGGATATGCACTGCTCGGCGGACGTTCCGCCCAAAGAATATGAAAAGATGCACCCCGGGGCGCGCGCCTCGGCGGCAAGCGGACCCTTGCTTGGATTTACTCCGTCGGAGCGGATGGAAAAGATGATTTCCGTTATCCGGAAGGAACACGAAACCGCCCCGCTTGACGCGCTGATTATCCCGGGCGATCTCTCGATTGACGATGCCCCGTTCCGCCATTTGGGTACCAACTGGTGTGAGAAATGTCAAAAAGAGTACCTCTCGCGCCTGCCTGCCCCGACCTACGTGATTCCCGGAAATCACGACAGCTACCCGGAGGAGGTCTGGCGGGGGATATTCGGCAGATCAAGGCAGTTTTCAACCGTCCTTGACGGATGCCTTTTCCTGCTGGCGGATACCTATCGTGACCCGGCAAAGGACGCTTCCGGCTCCCCTTATACGCTCCTTGATTTGGCGTGGGCGCGCGGAGAGCTGGAAAAGCACCCCGGGCTTCCGGTATTTTTGATTGCGCATTACTTCCACCCTGAAAAGGAACCGCGTGAATTCTATGATTTTCTTGCCGAAAACCCCCGCATCGTAATGCTTTTTATGGGGCATTCGCACCGTTTTGCGGTACGGCGGCTCCCGCGTGAGGCGGCGGAGAAGCCGCTGGTGGACATCGGTGCGTTTTCCTATTATACCCGCCCCACAAACGGCGTGTGGGACTTTGACATATTCCATCCGGAGTGGCGTTGGGGTTATCAGATACTGGAGCTTTCCGAAAGGGAAGCCACCACCTATCATATATTTCCCGCCGTTACCTACCGCGCCCGCAACGGCGTGTTTGACTGTGCCGAAGAAGTGACCGAAAAAATAACCGTCCCGCTTTGCCGGGGCGGGGAAAGTGAGAAATAAAATGACGGTATCCGAAAAACTGAACGCCCTGCGTGCGCAAATGGCGGCGCACGGAATGGACGCTTACGTGGTGTTGACCGATGATTTTCACGCTTCCGAATACGCGGGGGAATATTTCAAGTCCCGCGCGTGGCTCTCGGGCTTTACCGGCTCCGCCGGGTCGCTTGCCGTATTCCTCGACCGCGCCTTGCTTTGGACGGACGGACGCTATTTCCTGCAAGCGGAAACGCAACTAAACGGTAGCGGAATTGAACTGATGCGTGACCGGGAACCCGGCGTGAAGGATATTTGCACCTACCTTGCCGACGCCGTGCAAGAGGGGGGCGTAATCGGCTTTGACGGGCGCACCGTAAGCAGTGCATTTGCCAAGCGGTTGGAGGTGAAAACCGCGCCGAAACACATCACGTTTGCGGGGGAAACCGATTTGGTGGGTGAAATCTGGCGGGATCGCCCCGCCCTTTCGCACGAGCCGGTGTTTGAGGTGGATGCGGCACGCGTGGGTGCCACGCGGGAGGAAAAAATCGCGTGCCTGAGAGAGAATATGGCGCGGGACGGAGTGGATTTCTTAGTGTTGACTGCCCTGGATGAAATTGCGTGGCTGCTCAATCTGCGCGGCGGAGATATTCACTGCACCCCGGTGTTTCTTTCGTTTCTGATTCTCGGAAAGGAGAGTGCCACACTTTGCGCGGCAGAGGATATTTTCTCCGCAGACATTCTGAATAAGCTGACCGCCGCAGGTGTTAAACTCGCACCGTATGGGGGGATATACGATCTTTTGTCGAAAATTCCGCAGGGAAAAACCGTACAGATAGACCCCGCCACCGCCAATCTCCGCATCGCGGAGAGCCTGCCCCGGGGGGTCGGGATTGCCCGCCGCAGAAGCCCCGCGGTGTTGCTCAAAGCCATCAAAACCCCCGCCGAGGTGGAAAACCTGCGCGTGGCACATCATAAGGACGGCGTGGCACTGACGAAATTCATTTATTGGCTGAAAACCCGGGTCGGAAAGGAACCGATTACCGAGCTTTCCGCCGCCGCGCGGTTGGCGGAGCTTCGCCGTGCCGCCGGGTATCTCGAGGACAGCTTTGATCCTATTATTGCATACGGCGCACACGCCGCCGTGGTGCATTACTCGGCAACCGAGGAAACCGACATGCCGCTTGCCCCCCGCGGGCTTTGCCTTGCCGACACGGGCGGACAGTACGAGGAGGGAACCACGGATGTGACCCGCACCGTGGCTCTGGGAGCCGTTACCGAGGAGGAAAAACACCTGTTTACCCTGGTACTGCGCGGGCATCTTGATCTTGCCGCGGCGCGGTTCCGTTACGGGGTCTGCGGGGAAAACCTGGATATTCTTGCCCGTGCGCCGCTCTGGAACGAGGGGTTGGATTACCTGCACGGCACGGGACACGGCGTGGGCTTCCTGTTGGGTGTACACGAGGGACCGCAATCCATCCGCTGGCAGCTCTCGGGGCTTCGCCCGGCGGTGCCGTTGGAGGAAGGAATGGTCATATCGGACGAGCCGGGGTATTATGAGGCGGGCAAGTTCGGCATCCGGCACGAAAATCTGGTGTTGGTGCGAAAAGGGGAGCAGACCGCCTTCGGGCAGTTTATGTATTTTGAAACCCTGACGCTGGCACCCTTTGACCGGGACGCCATTGATCGCGACCTGCTCACCCCGAAGGAGCGGGAACAACTGAACGCGTATCACGAGAGGGTGTACGCGGAGTTTGCTCCGGAGCTGACCGAGAGCGAGCGCGAGTGGCTTTCTGTTGCCACTGCCCCAATCTGAAAAAAACGCGGCACTGCCAAAAGCAGTGCCGCGTTTTTTTATTGGCAGGCGACCAACGGTCGCCTTTGCGAAGGGCAAAGC
>CAKSPL010000084.1 GCA_934481325.1 uncultured Eubacteriales bacterium
AATTCTTGCCAGCTGTGTATAAAGGAAGGTAGGCAACCATACAAACAGCCCGATGGCAAGTGCCACACCCAGCGCGGTGGCAATCAGCATAATTCCCGTCATCGTTCCTTTTCCGACCGTGCCGTCGGATTCCTCCGGGCAGTCGGATTTTTCCGCGCCGGATTCGGCGGGGGCGGTTGCGGGTTCGGCAGGGGCGGGGGTGGTCGCAGTTTCGGCGGGGGCAGAGCCGGCAGGCGCGGATTTGGTCACGGAATCGGAAACGGCAGAAATTTCGCCGGCAACGGATTCGGGAGCGGAAACAGACACGGGGGCGGTATCGTTTGCGGCGGTGCCGGTCACACCGGCGGCACCGACGGTTGCATCGGCAACGGACGCGGTTGAGGTTGCGCCTTGTTCTGCCGACTCCCCTTCGGGGGTCTGCGGCACCTCCTCACAGGCAATCTCCGCGGAACGCATCAGGTATTTATACCCCATCACCATAGAATCCACAAAGCCGAAAATCCCGCGGATAATCGGTAAGCGGCAAATCTTCGGGCGTTTTTTCAGCGGGTTTTCGTGTTCCTCAAAGAAAATTTCCCCGTTCGGGCGGCGCACCGCCATTGCACTTTTTTCGGGGCCGCGCATCATAATTCCTTCCATCAGTGCCTGACCGCCGATGGAGGTTTTCCGGATTTCTTTTTTCTTTTCTTTCATATCTCACTTTCTGCGAATGCCGCCCGCGGGTGCGGGCGGCATTCCTGTCAGAATCATTTTTGTTCTTCGCCGTGTTCGCCAAAGGACATTTCCATCTGCCCGCCCTGCTCTTTTTTGTGCTTATCCAGCAGTTTGTGAATCCGCTGAACGGGGTTGAGAAGGTTGCTGATGGTTGCATCGTGGTTGAGGGTATCGATGATGTATGCCACATATTTGCACATATTGACCTGCGCATACCACGATCTCTGCAACAGCTCGGGGGTCTGGTAAACGAGGTTGGTGGTGAAAATACGGGTAAATACGCCCTCCTCATAGGCACGGTCAAACTTTTCCAGCCCGTCGGTAAACAGCCCGAAGGTGGCAAAATTGAAAATGCGTTTGGCACCCTTTTCTTTGAGCTGAAGTGCCACGTCGATCAGGGAGTCACCGGAGGAAATCATATCGTCCACAATAATCACATCCTTGCCCGCAAGATCGGAGCCGAGGTATTCGTGTGCGACGATGGGGTTTCTGCCGTTGACGATTTTGGAGTAATCGCGCCGCTTGTAGAACATTCCGATGTCAAGACCCAGCACGGAGGAGAAATACATACATCTGCCCATCGCGCCTTCGTCGGGCGAGATAATCACAATGTCATCTTTATGAAGGGAAATATCGGGATATTCCCGCACCAGTGCTTTGAGCATCTGATAGGTGGGGCGCACATCGTCAAAACCGCAGAACGGCACGGAATTCTGTACGCGGGGGTCGTGTGCGTCAAAGGTGATGATATTCTTCACCCCGATGGTGTCCAGCTCCTGCAACATTACGGCACAGTCCAACGATTCTCTGGCGGCACGCTTGTGTTGGCGACCCTCATAAAGCATCGGCATAATCACCGAAATGCGGCGCGCTTTGCCTGCAAGTGCTGCAATGGTACGTTTGAGGTTGGCAAAATGATCGTCCGGACTCATCGGCACCTGTCTTCCGTACATTTCATAGGTCACACCGTAGTTGAAGGCATCGCAGAACAGGTACACGTCGTGCCCTCTCATCGACTCGTGCAACAGTGCCTTTGCCTCGCCTGTGCCGAAACGGGGGCATTCCACACCCGAAATAAAGGTTTCCCCTTCTCCGGACTTGCGCCACTCTCTCAGATACCGGTCCACCTGCTGTACAAAGGATTCACTGCCGGGCAGTCCGATTACGCTCAATTCACCGTAAAGTGCTTTTTTCATCTTTTCCTCTCGACCTCCGCGCCGTCGCTATTATTCTATTGTACTTGTTATTATAACAAAACAGGGGATTTTTGTAAAGGGGGTTTCCGTGAAAAAAACGTCATTCCCGCATTTTTTGTCGTTTTTCCCGAAAACGGGGAAAATCAGCGCGTCAGTTTGCAAAATCTGTCATATGCTTCCTCAAAAGCGGCACGGTCGGTTGCGGGTTCATACACCGTGGTTTCAAAGGAACGGCGCACCAGCTCGCGCGCTTCGGCAAGCCCGGAAAGCTCTCCTTTGCCAATCAGCTGCATACAGAGATTTCCGATGGAGGTTGCCTCCACAGGCCCCGCCACCACGGGAATACCGCACGCATCCGCACTCAGGCGGCAAAGGAAGGTGTCTTTGGTGCCGCCGCCCACGATGTGAATCGCGCGCGCGGGCTTGCCGCGAAGCTGGGCAATCCCCTCCGCAGTGGCGCGGTAACGCAGTGCCAGGCTTTCCATAATCGTGCGCACAATCTGCCCTTCGTTTTCCGGCACCCTTTGTCCTGTCTTTTTACAGTATTCCACCACGCGGCGCGGCATATCACCGGGCGTGGCAAAAAGTGCGTCATCCGGGTTAATCAGGGAGCGGAGAGGTGCCTCTGCCTCCGCCATATGCTGCAAATCGGCAAAGGAATAGTCCTTCCCCTCCCGTTTCCACTGGCGGCGGCTCTCCTGCACGATCCAAAGCCCCATAATGTTTTTGAGAAACCGGATGGTGCCAAGCGCGCCGCCCTCATTGGTGAAGTTGAGGCGGCGGGATTCCTCACTGATCAGGGGAGCTGCCAGCTCGGTTCCCATCAGCGACCAGGTTCCGCTGGAAACGTAGACAAAATCCGGCTCGGCGGCGGGTACCGAAATCACCGCGCTTGCCGTATCGTGTGCCGCCGTATGATACACATCCAGCTTCACACCGCCAAGCTCCTCCGACACGGCTGCCGAAAGCCCGCCGAGCAACCCGCCTGCCGGGGCAAGGTCGCCGATCAGGTGCTTTACGCCAAGGCGGTCAAACAGCTCCGTAGCGCATTTTCCGGTGGTAGCGTTTACCAGCGCACCGGTGGAGGTGATGGTATATTCGTTTGCGGTTTTTCCGGTGAGGAAATAATTCAGTAAATCCGGGATGAACAGCATTTTTTCCGCCGCCGCCAGCAGCTCCGGATTATCCCGTTTCTGCGCCGCCAGCTGATACACGGAGTTGAAAGCGATTTGCTGAATCCCGGTCAGACGATAGAGATATTCGGCGGGGAGAACGTCCTCCACCTCGTCAAAAATCCCCGCGGTGCGGGTGTCGCGGTAATGCACGGGGTTTGCAAGCAATTCCCCGTGTTTATCCAGCAGTCCGAAGTCCACGCCCCAGGTATCGATTCCCATCCCCACCGGGTGAAAGCCCGAAAGCCCCGCCGCGCGGATGGCGGTCTTGATCTCGTGCAGAATCCGCAGAATATCCCAACGGAAAGTGCCGCACACCGTAACCGGGTCGTTGGAAAAGCGGTGTACCTCGTCAAGGGTCAGCTTCTCCCCGTGATAGCTCCCTACCATTCCGCGCCCGCTGGAAGCGCCGAGGTCGATTGCCAGCATCTGTAAAGATTTCATCGTTTTTCTCCTGTCTTTATTTCAGTTCCACCACGGTCACGCCGCCGTCGCCCTCCCCGTATTTTCCGATACGGAAGGTGGCAACGCGCCGATCGTTTTTCAGCTGTTTCCAGAGTGCCTGACGAAGTGCGCCGGTACCTTTACCATGAATGAGACGCACGGTATGAAAGCCCGCCAGCGCGGCGGTATCGAAATATTTGTCCACCATAAACCACGCCTCGTCTCCGGTCATCCCGCGCAGGTCAATCTCATCCCGGAAATCGCGGGAAACCGCGGCGTGAAAATCCCGCGCACGGGTCGCCTTTTCGCCGGGCGCGCCCACGCCGGGTTCGTTTTCAATCAGGCGCAGATTTTCGGTTTTCGATTCCGTGCGGATAATCCCCACCTGTACCTGAACCCTGCCCTTTCGGTCGGGGTCGGATAACAGCACGCCCTTTTTGTCAAGGTCAACCAGGTAGACCTCGTCCCCCTTGCGCAAAGCCCGCGGCAGGACGTAATTCTCGTTTTCGCGTTTTTCTACGGGGTTATACCGCTCCTCGTTTTCTTTGAGATGGGCGCGCACGGCGCGGCGGGTACTGTCCAGTCTTTCCCCGAGGTTGGCGGCATCCCGCGCACGGCGCACCTCCTCCAATTGCCGGAACACGAACTCGCACGAGGCCTTGGCACTCTCCACCAACGCCACCGCTTTTGCCTGCGCCGATTCCAGCTCTCTTTTGGCACTCTCGCCCGCCTTTTCCCGCTCCGCTTTGGCGGCGGCGCGTTCCTTTTCCAATTCCGCGCGCAAGGTTGCCGCGGCTTCACGGTCCTTTTCCGCCGCTACTCGCGCGGTTTCCAGCCCCGCAATCACGTTTTCAAAGCGGCGGTTATCGGCACTGACAAGGCTTTTTGCCTCTTCTATCACGCGGGGGGAAAGCCCCAGCTTTTCGGAAATGGCAAACGCGTTGGATTTGCCGGGAGTACCCAGCACCAACCGGTAGGTGGGGCGAAGGGTTGTCACGTCAAACTCGCAGGAGGCGTTCTGCACGCCGGGGGTATCCAGCGCAAAGGCTTTCAGTTCCGCATAGTGCGTGGTGGCGGCACAAAGCGCGCCGTGTCGGCGCACCTCCGAAATCACTGCCACCGCCAGTGCCGCGCCCTCTACGGGGTCGGTTCCGGCTCCCAATTCATCAAACAGCACCAGCGCGCCGGGGGTCAGCTCCTTGGTAATCCGCACGATATTGACCATATGCGAAGAAAAGGTGGAAAGCGACTGCTCGATGCTCTGTTCGTCCCCGAGGTCAACCAGAATCCGGTCAAACAGGCACACCTCCGTCCCCTCTCCTGCGGGCAGATACAATCCTGCCGCCGCCATCAGGGAAAACAGCCCCAGCGTTTTCAGCGTGACGGTCTTGCCGCCGGTATTGGGACCCGTGATAATCAGGGTATCCCATTCCCCGCCCAGCGAGACGGTGATCGGCACCACCTTTTCTTTGGGAATCAGCGGGTGGCGCGCGCGTTTGAGAACGATACGGTGTTCCGTGTTCAGAATCGGCTCCACCGCGTCGGTATTTTCCGCAAGCCTGCCGCAGGCAAACACAAAGGCAAGCTCGGTGATATTGTAATAATTCAGGGTCAGGGCGGAGGATTTTTCCGCCACCGCCGCAGAAAGCTCCGAGAGGATGCGATCGATTTCGCGCTGTTCCTTTGCTTCCAGCATCCGCAGTTCGTTGTTGGCGTCCACCACTGCCATCGGCTCCACAAAAATCGTGGCACCGGAGGAGGAGGTATCGTGAATCAGACCCTTGATTTCATTCTTGCTTTCCGCCCGCACGGGGATCACATATCTGCCGTTTCGCATCGTCACGATATTTTCCTGCAATGCGCGGGAATAGGTATTACTTGTGATATAGTGTTGCAGGGTTTCCTTGATGCGGTTGTTTTCCGAGCGGATTTTCCGCCGGATGTCGGAAAGCGCGGGGCTTGCCTCGTCCGCAATCAGCTCCTCGGAAACGATGGAGCGGTAAATTCTGTCCTCCAGCTTGCGGTCGGGCAGAAGCCGCTCAAACACCTCGTCCAGCACGGTTTCAAAGCGGCGGTTGACCCGGATATAGTCAAGCAGGGACCGGGAGGTGCGCAAAAGATTGCCCACATCCAGCAGTTCTCTTGCCGTGAGCGTTGCCCCCTTGCCCGCACGGGTCAGAAGATCCGTCACATCCGGCATCGCCCCGAAGGACGGCATCCCCTTATCCGCGAGCAACGCCTTTGCCGCGCCCGTGCGGGCAAGGCGATAACGCACCTCGCTCTCATCCTCCGCCGGGAGGAGCGCAAGACACCGCTCCTTTGCCCCTGCGGTGGGGGCAAGGGAGGCAAGCATCCCGC
>CAKSPL010000085.1 GCA_934481325.1 uncultured Eubacteriales bacterium
GGGGAAGGTCGACGCATTTATGACAATATCCGCAAAGCCATTCAGTTTTTGCTTGCTTCCAACCTTTCCGAAGTGCTTTCCATCTTTTTTGCAACCTTGTTCGGCTTTACAATTTTCCAGCCGGTACACCTTTTGTGGATTAACCTGATTACCGACTGCTTCCCCGCGCTCTCTCTCGGTATGGAAAAGCCGGAAGCGGATGTGATGCGCCGCCGCCCGAGAGACACCAAGGAGGGCATTTTTGCCGGCGGTATGGGCCTTGCGATTGCATATCAGGGACTTTTGATGACCGCTATTACGGTTGCTTCCTACTTCATCGGTCGTGACGTGCTGGCAAATATGCCTCAGCACGCCAACGCGGCATACAGCCCCGAAACGCTCGGTTCCTCTATGGCGTTCCTCACGCTTTCGATGGGTGAAATTTTCCATTCCTTCAATATGCGTTCTCTGCACGGCTCCGTGTTCAGAATGAAGCATCAGAACTTTTGGCTGTGGGGCGCGGCATTGCTCTCGCTCCTCCTGACCACGGTCGTGGTGGAGGTTCCGGTACTTGCCAAGGCGTTCAACCTTGCGGAGCTGGATCTGGTGGAATACGGCATTGCGCTCGGTCTTGCCGTTTCGGTGATTCCGATTGTGGAGATTGTGAAAATCTTCGTCCGGATGGCAGATCGCAAAAAACAGCAATAAAGCAGGAAAAACCGGGCGGGAACCCCGCCCGGTTTTTCCTGACAAAAAGAAACGCGGATGCGCCCTGCGGCGCATCCGCGTTTTGAATTGTTTTTTATTCGTCCAGGTAGTGGCAAGCCGCAAGGGCGGCAACCGCACCGTCCGCGGCGGCGGTGGTTACCTGACGGATGGATTTTGCACGGCAATCACCTGCCACAAACACGCCCGGCGTGCCGGTGGTGCAGTCCTCGCCGTAGGCGGCGTAACCGCGCGCGTCCAGTTGAATCAGATTGGAAAACGCCTCATTCTGCGGCACCAGTCCGATTGCCACAAACATCCCGTCAAGGGGCAGGTCTGTGAGTGTGCCGTCCGCCTCTCGCCGCAGAACAATCCCGCGGAAGGTGTCGTCTCCCTTGATTTCCCTGACCGTGGTGCCGAGGATGACCTCGATGTTCTCTTTTGCACAGGCGGCTTCCGCAAGGCGTCCCTCACCTGTGAGAAAATCCAGATTCTGAATCACATAAACCTTTTTCGCAAGCTCGGAGAGCTGTAACGCCTCCTGCAGGGCGGAATTTCCGCCGCCGATCACGGCAACGGTGCCGTCCTTGAAAAATGCCCCGTCACATACCGCACAAAAGGAAATCCCGTTGCCGATAAATTCTTCTTCGCGGTCAAGCCCCAGCAAACGGTGCTTTGCTCCGGTTGCCAGAATGACCGCCGGAGCCTTAAATTCTCCGCTGTCGGTCACCACGGTTTTGATGCCGTCATTCACGATACGAAGAACCTCGGCGTATTCTACGTCGGCACCCTGGGTGAGCACCTGATCTACCAGCTTTTCGGCAAATTCATTGCCCGAAAGACTGAGAAATCCGGGGATGTTTTCCACCTTGGGGGAGAAAGTGATTTGTCCGCCGAAGGTTGCCTTTTCAATCACAAGCACCCGCTTGTTCGCCCGGAGGGCATACAGGGCGGCGGTCAGCCCCGCAGGGCCGCCGCCGATGATGATGATATCGTAATTCATTACAGCCCCAGCTCCGCTTTGATGGCACCCACGCCGGCAAATTTTGCTACGCTGTCACCGTCCACTACCACAAGGGTCGGTGCCTGCTTGATGCCAAGTGCCGTGGCAAGCTCCGCGTGGTCGGTTGCCAGCAATTTGGTGTAGGCATAGCCCGCTTTGTCCATCATCGAGCAAGCGATTTTGCAGTTGGGGCAGGTGGCGGAGGTAAAGAGATAACTGCCGTTTGCCAGTTTTGCTTTCGGCTCTGCCGCCGGTGCGGTGGGTTCCGCCGCGGGCTTGCCGTGCGTCAGAACGCTGGTTTCAATGTTGTATTCCTTGCGCTCCTTGTATTCCTGCGTTTTGCCTGCGTTCCAGTTCTGCACCGGGCGATAATAGCCGGTGATGCGGCTGTAAACCTCGGCAGGTCCTCCGCACACGGGGCAGGTGTATTGCTCTCCCACCAGGTAACCGTGGTTTTTGCAAACCGAATAGGTGGGGGAAATGGTGTAGTAGGGGAGCTTGTAGTTTTCCGCAATCTTGCGTACCAGATTTGCGGCGGCTTCCCAGCTCGGCATTTTCTCCCCGAGGAAGGTGTGGAACACCGTGCCGGAGGTGTACAGGGTCTGCAATTCGTCCTGAATGTCCAGCGCGGAGAAGATGTCATCCGTGTAGCCTACCGGCAGATGACTGCTGTTGGTGTAGTAAGGCGTGCCGCCCGCTTCCGCCGCGGTGATGATGTCGGGGAACTGCTCGACGTCGTGCTTGGCAAGACGGTAGGAGGTGGATTCCGCCGGGGTGGCTTCCAGGTTGTAAAGATCGCCGTATTCCTCCTGATAGTCGGAAAGGCGTTCTCTCATATGGTTCAGCACGTCCTTGGTAAACTGCTGGCAACGCGGATCGGTCATATCGGCGCGCACCCACTTCGCATTCAGCCCCGCCTCGTTCATCCCCACAAGACCGATGGTGGAGAAGTGGTTGTTGAAGGTGCCGAGATAGCGTTTGGTATAAGGATACAGTCCGTTTTCAAGCAGCTTGGTGATAACCGTGCGCTTGGTTTTCAGCGACCGTGCGGCAATGTCCATCATATGATCCAGCCGCTTGTAGAAGTCCGCCTCGTCGGTGGCAAGGTAGGCAATGCGCGGCATATTGATGGTTACCACGCCGATGGAACCGGTGCTTTCGCCGGAGCCGAAGAAGCCGCCGGATTTCTTGCGCAGCTCGCGCAGATCCAGGCGCAGGCGGCAGCACATCGAGCGCACGTCGCTCGGCTCCATATCGCTGTTGATGTAATTGGAGAAGTAGGGCGTGCCGTATTTTGCGGTCATCTCAAACAAAAGCCGGTTGTTTTCCGTGGGCGACCAGTCAAAGTCGCGGGTGATGGAATAGGTCGGAATCGGATATTGGAAACCGCGGCCGTTGGCATCACCCTCGATCATAATTTCGATGAACGCCTTGTTAACCAGTCGCATTTCCTCCACGCAGTCTCCGTAAGTGAAGTCCATTTCCTTGCCGCCGACGATGGCAGGCAGGTTTTTGAGGTCCGAGGGTACCGTCCAGTCCAGGGTGATGTTGGAGAAGGGAGCCTGCGTACCCCAGCGGGAGGGCGTGTTGACGCCGTAAATAAAGGACTGTACGCACTGCTTGACCTCTTTGTAGGTGAGATGATCCACCTTTACAAAGGGGGCAAGATAGGTGTCAAAGGAGGAGAAAGCCTGCGCTCCCGCCCATTCGTTCTGCATAATGCCAAGGAAGTTGACCATCTGATTGCAGAGCGTGGAAAGGTGGCTGGCGGGGGAGGAGGTGATCTTACCGGGAACGCCGCCCAGCCCCTCCTGAATCAGCTGCTTCAGGCTCCATCCTGCGCAGTAACCGGTCAGCATCGAGAGGTCGTGCAGGTGGATGTCACAGTTCTTGTGCGCGTTGCTGATTTCCTCGTCATAGATTTCGGAAAGCCAGTAGTTTGCCGTAATCGCGCCGGAGTTGGAGAGAATCAGACCGCCCACCGAATAGGTCACGGTAGAGTTCTCCTTTACGCGCCAGTCAATGGCGTGCAGGTACTTGTTGACGGTTTCTTTATAATCAAGGTAAGGATTTTTCAGATTGCGGAGCTTTTCACGCTGTTTGCGGTACAGGATGTACGCCTTGGCAACGGCATCGTAGCCGCCGCGGGAAAGCACGGATTCCACACTGTCCTGAATATCCTCCACGGCAACGTAACCGTTTTTGATTTTGGGAAGAAAGTCCGCCGAGACACGGATGGCAAGGAAATCAATCACATTATCGGTGTACTCGGTGTTGGTGGCGTCAAATGCCTTTTTCATCGCGTTCGCGATCTTGCTGATGTCAAATTCGGCAATCTGACCGTCTCTTTTGATGATCTGGTACATAGTTGGTTCTCCTTTTTTCTATTTATAAGCCGCGGATCTCGGTTGCCGGCACAAAGGTGCGGCAGATTGCGGCAAATTTTTGCATTTCTCCTTCGTCAAAAGCCGAAAGCCCCTTCGGGGCAATCAGATTTCCGGAGTCTTTGAATTGTTGCAGATAGTATTTTTCGTCCCCGGCAATGAATTTTGCCATTTCCCGCACCGATTCCTCGGTGTGAAGCCCCCGCACCAGCGTGGTGCGGAATTCAAAATCCACCAAGCCGCCCATCAGAAGGTCGCGGCTTGCCGTAACGGCGGCAAGGTCAACCCCCGGCACCCCCACGGTTTTCACATAGGCGTCGGGTGCGTTTTTGATGTCCATTGCCACATAGTCCACCAGTCCGTCGGCAATCAGCGTTCCCAGCAGTGCCGGATTGGTGCCGTTGGTGTCCAACTTGACAAGAAGCCCCAGATCCTTCACCTTTCCGAGAAAGGTGCCGATGTCACTTTGCAGCAACGGTTCGCCTCCGCTGACCACCACGCCGTCCAGCACGCCGCGGCGTTTCCGCAGATACGCGAAAATTTCCTCTTCGGCAAACGGTGCGGGCAATTCCCCCGGCAGAACCAGCAGGGCATTGTGGCAGAAGGGGCATCGGAAATTGCACCCGCCGGTAAATATCACAGCGGCGGTTTTTCCGGGGAAATCCAATAGCGTCAGTTTTTGAAAACCTTCAATTTTCATAGAACTCCCCCCTTTTTGCGATTGCCTTCTAATCATACCATATCTTGTGTTCCTTGTCAAGAGCGAAACTAAATATTGATATTTTTCTTTTTGTGAAAGTTTTTCGGGGGTTGCTTTTCCGCCTCCCGGAAACGGGAAAGCCGAAACCCCGCGCACCAAGCGGAATTTTCAAAAAGAAGCCGAAAAACGGCGCGTTTTTTTCGCGAAAAACCGTGCCGAAGGTGTGAAAAACGGAATAAAAAACTGTGCAAAATGCCGAGAAAAATCCGGGCGCGCCGGCATCGCATAACAAAAGGTGCGCAAAAACCCGGGCGAAATTCCGCCCGGATTTTTGCGCACCCGGTGTTCCGGCAATTCTGCCGGCGCGCTTTTTACTTGCTTGCGCGCTTGTCGGTGGATTGCGCCATATAACGAATCCCCGCAATGAGGTCGTTATACTCCTTTTGCATCGCGTTGAGATATTCTTTGCCCGCCGGCTCAATGTGGTAATAGTTGCGGAAACGGCGTTCGCCCACAATCACGCGCCGCTCGGTGATCTCGTGACCGTACATAGAGCCGACGAAGAATTTGAGCTTGCCGCGCGACCGCTCGGTTACCTCCTGCGAAATCTGGTAAGGATACATATCCTTTTCATTGAGCAACAGCAGGATGACGTAATCAATGACACCGCGTTTGAAATTTTCCTGAATATCCTGAACTTCCTTCAAGAAAGACACCCCCTCAGGTAAAGACTTACAAATATATTGTACTTAATTTTTCGCATAATGTCAATATTATATTGTAAACAATAATTGTGCTTTCGGAAAACAAATAGGAAAATCCGACCCGGGGAATCCGCAAACCATCCCCGAAAGGGCAAGCAAAGGGGCAGGCGAAAGGGACAAACAAAGAGTGGCGGCAAAAAATACGGCACTTTTCGGCGGAAAAAAGGAATTTTCAAAAAAGTGAAAAAAAGTGTTGACAAAAGGTAATCTTTATGGTATAATGTCATTCGTTCGGCGGAATAGCTCAGTTGGCTAGAGCGTCCGGTTCATACCCGGCAGGTCGTAGGTTCAAATCCCACTTCCGCTACCAGGCCCGTTCGTCCAGCGGTTAAGACAC
>CAKSPL010000086.1 GCA_934481325.1 uncultured Eubacteriales bacterium
GGCAAGGAGCGGATTCCGGTGGAATGTGACGGAAACGTCAGCTTTGAGAACGCCAAAAAAATGCGCGCGGCAGGTGCGGATATTTTTGTGGCGGGTACCTCCAGCATTTACGCAAAGGACGGCAACTTTGAGGATAACATCACCCGCCTGCGCGAGGCAATCCGTTAAGCGTGCCTGCTTGCGGGGTGCGGAAAGAAAATTTGCGTTTTTTTTCAAAATACCCTTGCAATTTGCTTCAATTTATGGTATACTGTTTGCACATTGTGATTTCAACGGTGCTTTTGCGCCGTTCAATAATTCCGGAGGTAAAATAAATGGATCCGATTCAACTGATTCTCGGTATTGCGATTATCGTAATCGCTGTTTTTCTGGTGGTAGCTGTGCTGATGCAGTCCGGTAAGGACAAAAAGCTGTCCGGCTCGATTACGGGCGGCGGCTCCGACACCTATTTCGGCAAGAACAAAGGGCGTAGCTGGGACAAGATTCTTTCCCGCGCAACGCTGGTGCTTTCCATCGTGTTTGCCGTGTTGGTTGTGTTTACTTATGTCTACATTTCCAAACTCGGCTAAAAGAAAACGGGCGTTTTTCGCCCTTTTCTTTTTTGCAAAAAGGGGTTTACAAAAAGCCCCCTGCCGTGTATAATATTATTGTAAGCAAAGCCTGTGACCGGGAGAAGAACCGACGGAGGATCAAAGAGAGTGCCGCCTTGGCTGTGAGCGGCGTATCACTCCCCGGTGGATGTGCACCCGCGAGGCGTGACGGTGAAGTCCTGTAGCCGCCGCCGTTGCCCGCGTTAAGGGTTGCCGCTTTTGCGGCTTTGAGGGAGGGCAACCTCCGAAGCAGAGTGGAACCGTGCGAAAGCACCTCTGTACCTTGCAGGTACAGGGGTTTTTTGACTTTTGGGAGGGTTTTCGTGAAAAATTTGTTTGACGCATTATTGGACGCGGGCGGCACGGCGGTAAAAACCGTGCGGCGTGCAACCGCCCCTGTGCGAGCGCGCGGTGCGCGCCTGATTCACGACATCAAAGAGGATGTGGCGGCATTTCGCCAGCGCGACCCCGCCGCAAAAAGCGACGCAGAGGTATTGCTCCTCTACTCCGGGATGCACGCGCGCCTGGCGCATCGCGCCTCCCACGCGCTGTACGAACGGGGACACAGCTTTGCCGCGCGGGCAGTCAGTCAGTCTGCCAAATTTCTGACCGGAATTGAAATTCACCCTGCCGCGAAAATCGGCAAGGGGCTGGTGATTGACCACGGCTCCGGCGTGGTCATCGGGGAAACCGCCGAAATCGGCGACAACTGCACCATTTATCAGGGGGTAACCCTCGGCGGCACCGGCAAGGATGTGGGCAAACGCCACCCCACGCTCGGCAACAACGTGATGGTGGGGGCGGGCGCGAAAATTTTAGGTCCGCTGACCATCGGTGACAATGCCAAAATCGCGGCAGGTGCCGTGGTTCTGGAGGACATCCCGCAAGACAGCACCGCCGTCGGCATCCCCGCCCGCGTGGTACGCGTAAAAGGGCGGCGCACCGCAAACGACCTGGATCAGATTCACATTCCCGACCCTGTGGAGGCAGAAGTGAAGAAACTGCGCCGCCGCGTGTCGGAACTGGAAAAAATCATCAAAGAAAAGAAAAAGATACCCGAAAAGGAGAAATAAAAATGATTCTTTATAATTCCGCAAGCCATCAAAGAGAGGAATTTATACCGGTGGAACCGGGCAAGGTCAAAATGTACACCTGCGGACCCACGGTTTACCATTTTGCCCATATCGGAAACCTGCGCACCTATATTATGGAGGATATTCTAGACCGGTATCTGCGCTACCTCGGCTACGAGGTCAAGCGCGTGATGAACATTACCGATGTGGGGCATCTTTCCAGTGACGGGGATACCGGAGAGGACAAGATGCTCAAGGGTGCCAAGCGGGAACACAAAACCGTGATGGAGATTGCCAAATACTACACCGACTGCTTCTTTTCCGACTGTGAAAAGCTGAACATCCGTCGCCCGGATGTGGTGGAGCCGGCAACTCACTGTATTGACGACTTTATCCGGGTCATCTCCGCACTGATGGAAAAGGGCTATGCCTACGCCGCCGGCGGAAACATTTATTTTGACACCTCCAAGCTGAAAGAATACTATGTATTCAACGACTTTTCGGCGGACGATCTTGCCGTGGGCGTGCGCGAGGGCGTGGAAGCGGACGGCAACAAACGCAACAAAACCGACTTTGTGCTGTGGTTTACCAAATCCAAATTTGAGGATCAGGAACTGAAATGGGAAAGCCCATGGGGGCTTGGCTACCCCGGCTGGCACATTGAGTGCTCCTGCATCAGTATGAAGCATCTTGGCGAGCGGCTGGATATTCACTGCGGAGGGATTGACAACGCGTTCCCCCATCACACCAACGAGATTGCGCAAAGCGAGGCATATCTCGGTCACAAATGGTGCAACTACTGGATGCACGTGCATCATCTGAATACCGACTCGGGCAAAATGTCCAAATCCAAGGGCGAGTTTCTCACGGTTTCCCTCTTGCAGGAAAAGGGCTATAACCCCTTGGTTTACCGCCTTTTCTGCCTGCAATCTCACTATCGCCGCTCACAGGTGTTTTCCTTTGAGAACCTTGACAATGCGGCAGTAACCTACAACAAGCTGGTGGCAAAAATCGCGGCACTGAAAAAAGAGGAAAGTGAAGCCGTGGACGCGGCGGCATTGGCGGAATTGCAGGCAAAATTCCGTGCCGCACTGGACAACGACCTCAACACCTCGCTTGCCGTGACTGCGCTTTACGATGTCCTCAAAGCGAACACCAACACCGCCACCAAACGCGCGGCGATTGCCGACTTTGACCGTGTGCTGTGCCTGGGGCTTTTGCAGGCGGCAGATCGGCTGGCGGAAGAAAACGCCAAAAAAGCCCTCTCGCGCGAGGGTGAGCGCGTGTATTCCGACGACCCGGAAATCCGCGCGATTGAGGAAGCGATTGACGCACGCGCGGCGGCAAAAAAAGCGAAGAATTATGCCGAAGCCGACCGCATCCGTGCCGAGCTTGCCGAAAAAGGAATTATCCTGACCGACACCGCCGCAGGCACAACTTGGAACAAAAAATAAAAAACTGTTCAAATTTCATTTTCGGTGTTGATTTCGTGACGGTGATGTGATATAATGTTATCAGTCGCGGGAGACCGCCGACAAATACATCTTGGAGGATGAAAAATGAAAACCTTTGCAAAAATTCTTTGCCTTTCCCTCGTCGCCGTGATGCTTTGTGCGACGCTCGCTTCCTGCGTACCTGCCGCAAAAGCCGAGGATGCTGTTGCCGCTCTGAAGGACAACGGTTACACCGCATTCAAGAGCGATCTGCTTGGCGCTGCCGGTCTTGCCGCCCTTGGCATTAAGGGCGTGGACAGTGTTGTTACCGGCACCAAAACCGAAACGAAAGATGACAAAACCACCGTTGAAACCATAACGATCATTTACTTCACCGACGCGGATTCCGCAAAGACCGCCGAGGAAAAAGTAACCAGCAAATCCGATGAAGAGAAGAAAAACAATAAGGACGAGGATTCCAACTGGGTATTCAAACGCTCCGGTAAGATGATCTACTTCGGCACCAAAGCCGCTGTCAAAGCCGCTCGGTAATGAAAAAATAAAAAAGAAGCCCCGATATGGGGCTTCTTTTTTTACGGATGCAATTCATCCTCCTGCCGGCGATACGGGTTTTCCGAAATATATTTTACGGTTTTCTCATACTCTGCGCGGTTTCGGATTCAAATGAAATCCGAAGCCGCCCGCCTGTGCTATGATATGCCTTACAACGCCGCACGCACGCGGGGGGTAATGATGGCAACGGCAAGGCACTTGCAAAGGTCAATCGGGATAAACGGCAGTACGCACCCGGCAAGAGCCGGGCGGAGTGCCACCCCGGAAATCAGCATATACTGTGCCGTTCCGGCAACGTAGCAAAGAAGCACGCCGGGCAATGTGAGGAGAAACACACCGAGCATCTGAAAAATCAGTTTTTTCTCCCCTGCTTTGCAAAAAAAGAGTTTTGTTGTGAGACCGACCAGCAATGCCACCAGCGGATATGACCAAAGATACCCGCCTGTGGGTCCGATCAGCACGCCAAAGCCGGCACCGCCGCCCGAAAACACCGGCAATCCGATGCCGCCGAGAAACAGGTATATAAGGGTTGCCACCGCGCCGTCCGGAAAATCCAGCATAGCACCTGTCAGCAATACCGCAAACAGCCCCAGGGATATCGGAATGGGCTTGATGGGAATCACCATCGGGGAAAGCAGGCACAAAAGTGCCGCAAACAGTGCGGTGCGCACCATTCGTTTGAGAGAAATGCGATTGCGGGCTTCCTTCATATCACTCGGTTTCCTCGCCCTTTACGGCAATCAGATCCTTTGCATACGGCAGGGTCAGAATCCAATCGCAAAGGGTGTGCCACTCCGCCAGCTTGTGATTGCGGCGCGCATAATAAATGTTGATCAGGTTCTCATAGTTCAGCGACACGGTGCGCATCTGATGATAGGAGGACGGGAGCAGTTGAATGATATTGTGCCAGCTCTGCCGATCGGTCTTATCCGCCACAAATTTCTGCCGTTCCGTTTCCAGATAGGCAATCAGCGCATCCAGCACGGCAAGCCCGCCCGCATCCAGCCGATCGTGAGAAAAATCCTCCCTTGTAAAGGGCTTGGAATGTACGCGGTGCATCGTGGAGCAGGAATTTGCCACCGTGCCGACCTTATAGGTATCAAACTCCTTCCACCAATAAAGCGGCGCGGTAATATCCACCGATACAAAGATCTGCCGCAGAAATTTGCGATGATCGCTCCCGGCGCGTGCCAGCCGCTTGGCAAGGTCAAGATCGTTGGCACCAAGCACGAAGCACCCGTTTTCATCATAGCCGCTGTCCATACGCGCCCAACTGTTCATTGGGTTTCGCGCGCCACGGATGGCGTTTTCCATATTCATTACCGAAACTCGTTCAATCTGTATCATTTTTTGTCTCCTTTATCATTTCCTTCACGGTTTTGACAACCGCGCCGGCATCAATTCCCGCGGCAACGGCGGGCGTTTCGCCCTGTTTTGGCGGCAGAAATCCGTTTTCCACGGCAAGAAGCCGATACGGGAGGTGCAACCCGTGCATTTCCAGCTCCACAGCGGTGGATTCGGCAAAGCCGCCGTGCCGCATACCTTCCTCCAAATAAAGCACTGCTCTGCCCGAAATCAGCGGCAACAGCTCCACTGCCACTGCCGAAACAGGCGCAATCTGCTCACACAGCAGAATCCGCACCGTTATCCCGCACCCGGCAAGTGTTTTTGCCGCCGCCAGTGCCTCGGTTGCAATTCTGCCATAGGTTACAACCGTCACATCCGGTGTCTCGCCGTTCTGCCACACGCGCACGCCGGGATTCCCCGCGGGGGTTTCATAAAAGGCGGACAAAACGTCCGGTTCCTCCCCCCCGCAAGAATAGCGCACCGCGGCGGGTACGCCACCGGCAAGCGCGATTTCCACGGAGCGGCGAAGCCCCGCAAAGGTCACCGGGGTATAAATCCGAAAATCCGGCAGAGCCGAGAGCATTGCAACGTCGAAAATGCCGTGATGGGTCACGCCGTCGTGCAGGTTCAGCCCTGCGCGGTCAATGCAAAACAGCACCGGAAGCCGTTGCAACGCCACATCGTGCAGGATGTTGTCATAGGCGCGTTGCAAAAAGGTGGAGTAAACCGCTACTACGGGTCGCTCCCCTGCGGCGGCAAGCCCCGCGGCAAAGGTTACGGCGTGTCCCTCCGCAATGCCGACGTCGAAAAAGCGGGTGGGAAACGCCTTGGCAAAGGAGGTAAGCCCGGTGC
>CAKSPL010000087.1 GCA_934481325.1 uncultured Eubacteriales bacterium
AATATGAGTACGACGGCAGATATTTATTCTCACCTCGACGCCAACGCCACGGGCGAGGCGGGGATGAAGCTCGGCAAACTCCTTGCCGATGATGAAAGCGAGGTGAGCTGATATGCCGGGGGAGGGCGAAATATCTTTGGAGCAGCTCTACAAGATGCTTCACGTCAGCAAGCGCAAGGCAGCGTGGATGCTGAACAACGGAATCATTCCGTGCAGAATCCGCCCCACCAAGACACACCGATATGCCATACGGCTTGAGGATGTGGAAGCCTATCTGCAAAAGAAACGAGCCGAGAGGCGCAAGGAGATTCCCGTTGGAATCTTCAACGCCAAGCCAACGAAGCAAACGGTGGTGCTGCATAACCATTATCCGATAGATACCGTGAGGGTTGCAGACTGCTATATCAAGGTGGCTGACGAATGCCGAGATGCATTCAGAGACCACGTTGAGAAGCGCCTGAGATACTTTCCCGACTCGTTCACTGCGGATAAAGCAGCTGACATTATGGGGTACGCCAAAAGCACAGTGCTCGCATATATTCAGCAGAAGCGCATCTTCGCCGTCCGGATAAACGGAAAGTATATCGTGCCAAAGAGTGCCCTCGTGGAATTTCTCGTCGATGACTTCGCATTCGAGATTGTCCATAAGTCGACGTGGCATATGAATACGATACTGCTGTTTGTAGAGAAGGAGTAAAGAAAAGGCACAGCCAACACGAATGTGGGGGCTGTGTCTTTTAAAGTACACATTATTTCGATAGCGCATGTCCAAATAGTAGGATATAGTTGTTTACGTTTACTTCAATATTTTGGGCGAGATCCGATAACGCTTGTGGTTTGTTCGTGCTTGTGTTATCGATTATTAACAACAAAAGCAAATAATATGTCATCAAAAATGCAAAATAGCTATTTGCCATAGTAGTCATATTTGAATAACTACTTTTTGTGGTTGAAATTGATGAACCATGTGCTGTGTCATTTCTGAGTGAATATAAAAATCCAGATATTATTATGTGTAGCTGATCTTCTAAAGAAATAGAGTATGTTATTCCATCTATAACTATCGAATGCTTGTTTAGAACATGATAGAGCAAACGACTTCCTGGTCTAATACCCGTAGAATAGTCAACATAATTTGTTGAATACTTGTTTTTTATTTGATTTAATAAATTGGATCTGTTTACATTAACCGTTCCGTTGCTGTTTTTTGCTGATCTGTTCGCAATTCGAGAATCGAGAATTCTGCTAAAAATATACTGCAAACTCTTGTGAGGAATATTTTCCATCAATTTACCAAAAGCAATATTCAGGTCACTATCACTTTGTATTAAGGAATTCCATACAGGAACCAAACTCCAATTGCGATCAGTTATTCGATCAATAGAGGAAACAGATTGGCTATAGATATCAAACGCTGTAAAAATGAATTCAAAAGAATGATTGGGTTTACTCCCTAAAGATTCTAAAGCGTCGATTAAAAAAGATATGGCTTTATTATAAAACTCATCTGTGTTGGAAGTCATATGATATGGGATAAATGGGATTCCATTGTTTACAGATTTATACTTCTCTTCATATCGAGCTTCAATATCAAATTTGTCTACGTTAGGCCAATTGTTTATATACTCAATTCTTTTTGTCTTGAAATCCTGCATTTTTCCTCCTTGTTATTACAACGAAAGCCCTTGAAACAAAAACTTCAAGGGCTTGTTTTGGCGGAGGGAAAGGGATTCGAACCCTTGTGGGCGGGTGCCCAAACGGTTTTCAAGACCGCCTCGTTATGACCACTTCGATATCCCTCCGTATATGAACTGCCGTCAGGCAGATATCATCGGATATTCAATTTTTTTAGAAATATTTTTAGAAATGCTGTTTTGGGTTGCTTTCGGAGTGCCGAAAAAGTCAGGTGTTGCAAGGCTTTTCAAGGTTTTTGCGACCGCTGTGCTCGCAAATTTTCAAGACCGCCTCGTTATGACCGCTTCGATACCTCTCCGTATGATGGACGAAAAAACAACCGGGTTGCGGGAATTTTTGGGTTGCGGATTACAGTATAGCACATCTTGTGCGGAAAGTCAAGAATCTGGCGGAATTTTGAGTGCATTTGTGTATTGCGGGGCATCGGGGGGCGGCGCGCCGGGTGAAATCCGATGTAATCGCGGCGGGGGATTCTCGCTTTGATTGCAGGTTTTGCGATTGCGCTTGAAAAATGCCCCCGGGAATGCTATAATCAAAACAGCGACAAGGAGGGGGCGGCTATGGAATCGTTTTTTTATTATGTCTCCCCGATTGGGGGGCTGACAGGGAAAACCGAAGAGGACCGGCTGGTGGGGCTTTGGCTGGACGGGCAGAAATTTTTCGGCGAAGAAGGAAGGTCGGGTGCCTGCGCAAGGGTGACTTCTCTGCACGGTGAAATGACCGATGCCACACAGGTGACTTTTCTGCGTGGTGGCGCGGCTTGTCCCTCGGAGGAGGCTTCTCCGCGTGGTGGCGCGGCTTGCCCCTCGGATATGACTTCTCCGCGCGGCGGAATGAATTGTTTCTCCGGGGGCGGAGTGACTTGCTCCGATGTCCATAAAGCCTTTCCCGATGCCGGGACAATTCCTTTCAATGTTGGGTCAACTCCTTCCGATACCGGGGCGATTTCTTCCGGTGCCGGGGCAACTTTTCGGCGCACTGTTGCTTCGTTACGTACCGATGCCGTCGCCTCGCACGGTTGTCGTCGCGCCGGCGTATCCGATCGTTTGACTGCGGTTGCAGATACACCCGCGCCGGCACCGATCGCGCGATGGTTGGACTGCTATTTTTCGGGCAAGGATCCGGGAGAGCTGCCGCCTTTGGCGTTCCCGGCAGTTTCTCCCTTCCGACGGCGCGTGTGGGAGCTTTTGTGCCGCATTCCGTACGGAAAACTCGTAACGTATGGGGACATTTCCCGTTTTTTGGCGTGTGAAACGGGACGGCGTATCTCGGCGCAGGCGGTTGGCGGTGCGGTAGGGCATAATCCCATTTCGGTGATTGTACCCTGTCATCGTGTCGTGGGTTCCGATGGGGGTCTTACCGGTTATGCCGGAGGAACGGATAAAAAAATCGCCCTTTTGCGGACGGAGGGCGTGGACACGGATGCGCTTGCCGGGAATTTGGAAAAATATCGGTTTGTTTTTTCGTAAATCTCGCCATATTTCGGGGGTATGTTCGTAAAACTCATCACATCCGGGGGGATATGTTTGTAAAACTCGCTACATTTCGGAAATGTGCTTGTAAGCTCCGCTACATTCCGGAATACGCTTGTAAAACTCACTACATCCGGGAAGTGTATTCGCAAAACTCATCACGTCCCGGGGGATATGAGAAAAGGCGGTCAGTCGACCGCCTTTTCTTTTCGATCGGGTGGCACGGTAAAAACCGTGACCGAGTCCCGCTCTATGACGGCAATCCCGCCGGGAAATGCCCCGCGGTATACCGTTTCGCCTTTCAGAAGGGCAAGCAGGGGACCGTCTCCCAACGCTACCATAGCAGGGGCGTGCCCGTGATGAATCCCGAGAGAACCGCCGTTTTTTCCGTCCGCTCCGTCCGCCGCAAAGAGGCGGACGGAATCGCACGCCACGGCATTTTCCACCCCCGTGGGGGAGAAAACGCATAGCGTGAGGGGGCTTTTTTCGTTTTCCGTCATAAATTGCTCTCTCCCTTTGACTTGGCAAAGACCTCGTCAATTGTACCGGTCATCAGAAATGCGGACTCAGGGAAAGCGTCACAATCCCCGGAAAGAATTGCTTCAAAACCGTCTATGGTCTTTTCTGTCGGCACATAGGCACCCTTGATGCCGGTAAAGCCCTCCGCCACGTGGAAGGGCTGACTCATAAACCGCTGGATTCTGCGGGCGCGCCCTACCACCTGCTTATCCTCGGCGGAAAGCTCCTCCATTCCGAGAATAGCGATGATGTCCTGCAATTCCTGATAGCGTTGCAGAACCCGCTGAACTTCTTTTGCAGTGTGATAATGCCGCTCCCCCACCAGCTCCGGTGTGAGCATCCGAGAGGAGGATTCCAGCGGGGAAACCGCGGGGTAAATGCCAAGCTCCACAATGCTTCTGGACAGCACGGTGGTGGCGTCCAGATGCGAAAATGTGGTCGCGGGCGCGGGGTCGGTCAGGTCGTCCGCGGGGACGTAGACCGCCTGCACCGAGGTAATGGCACCGTGTGTGGTGGAAACGATACGCTCCTGCAATTTGCCCATTTCGGAGGCAAGCGTGGGCTGATAGCCGACGGCGGAGGGCATTCTGCCCAGCAGTGCCGAAACCTCCGCGCCCGCCTGCGTGAAACGGAAGATGTTATCGATAAAAAGAAGCACGTCTTTGTGTGAATGCTCGCGGAAATACTCCGCCATTGTCAGCCCCGCCAACGGTACGCGGAGGCGCGCGCCTGCCGTTTCGTTCATCTGACCGAACACCAGCGCGGTTTTGTCCAGCACTCCGGACTGCGTCATTTCCTGCCAGAGATCGTTGCCCTCACGGGAGCGTTCTCCAACGCCGGCAAATACCGAATAGCCCTCGTGTTCAAACGCTACGTTGCGAATCAGCTCCATAATCAGCACGGTTTTGCCGACGCCCGCGCCCCCGAACAGCCCGATTTTTCCGCCGCGCGCGTAAGGGGTCATCAGATCGATGACCTTAATGCCGGTTTCCAAAACCGTATCCGAGGTTACAATGTCGGTAAAATCCGGGGCGGAATGGTGAATAGGCCAGTATTCTTCTCCTTTGATTTCCCCCTTGCGGTCAATCGGTTCGCCCATCACATTGGTCATTCTGCCCAGCGTTCCGGTGCCTACGGGTACCGTAATCGGTGCCCCGGTGTCCACCGCCTCCATCCCGCGGGAAAGCCCGTCGGTGGGGTGCATAGAAATACAGCGCACCGCACCGTTTCCGAGATGCTGCAAAACCTCCAGGGTAAAGGTGGTTTCTCCTTTTTTTACGGTTACGGCGTGAAAAATATCCGGCACCTGCGTCGGGTCAAACCATACGTCCACCACGGAACCCGTGATGCGTACCAGAATCCCCTTATCTCCTTTCGCCATTGCCTATTCCTCTCCTTCCGTAAATGCACCCGCAGAGGTTTCGATTACTCCCGTGGTGACGGCACTTTGCCGTTTCCGGTTGATTTCATATTCCAGCTTTTGAGCGCACTCCTTTGCGTTGTCATATGCGGTGCGCATCGCGTTCAGCGTTGCCGCCTGTGCGGCAAGTGCCGCCTCCAGTGCCGCGCGGTAAAGCCGCCCCTCGGAAAGCTGTGTGAGCAACCGTTCCCGCACCGTGGCGGAATCCGGAATCAGCAACAGCTCCCCGTCGCCCGTCCGGTCGCCCGTAACGGGTAACAGCGGGGTCAGCACGGGCGTTTGCGTCAGCGTATTGACAAAGCTCTGTCGGATCAGCATTACCCGATCCGCCGTGCCGTTTGCAAGGAGTGCCGTTGCCGCGCGGTAGAGCGGCATACATTCTTCCATAGTCGGCGTGTCGGAAAGCGGAAATACTCCGTCCGGCTTTCTCCCCTTTGCCTCAAAATACGCAACTGCTTTTTTGCCGCAGACGAACAGCAGGGCATCCGGCTCCGCCTCCAGCACCGAGCAGGCGAAGGTGTGCAATTCCGCGTTGTATGCGCCGCAAAGCCCGCGGTTGAAGCCGAGTACGATATATAGGCTCCTGCCCTCCGGCGTCGGAAGGTCGTGCTTTCCGTACAGCCCGCAAAGGCGTTCCAGCTTATGCAGATAATGCCGGTAGGAGATGAACTGCCGGTTGAGCTTTGCATATTTCGCGG
>CAKSPL010000088.1 GCA_934481325.1 uncultured Eubacteriales bacterium
ATACTTATCTCTTGTTGTTCAATTTTCAATGACCGTAATCCGCCACGCTCTCGCGGCGACTTTTCAAGTATACCACAACAGTACACTGCTTGTCAAGGGGCTTTTCAAAAAAACTTGTATTTTTTTGAAAGCACCTGTTGTTTGCCGCCGTTTTATCGACAGCTTTGTTATTTTATCATCTTTTCCCTCTGTTGTCAAGAGGATTTTCAAATATTTTCCGACTTTTTTGAGAAAACACCGCGGGGCAAACGCCCCGCGGTGCAATGTGTTACTTCATGCTACCCGTGCCGCCCATTCTTGCAGTCATCTCCTCCAGATATTCCAAAGGAAACGGCGGCGCGCAAAGCGGTTTCATCGCGATGCTCATCAGCTTGATCGGGTTATCGTCCGCCGCGATACGGTTGGACGACAATGCGCCGCAACGGCGACAACGGTGAACAATTGCCCATTCCCCGCCCTTGCGCACCCAAACCGCGATCGGTTCCATAATGCCGCCGCAGTCCGACGCCCGGTCACCCGGTTCTATATCCAAATGGAGACCGGAAAGGCAATTCGGGCAATGATTGCGATGGTCACTCCCTGCGCCGGCAGGTGTGACAAGTCTGCCACAGACCTTGCAGGTAAATGCTTCATTGCACGGATGGGTTTTATAATAGCCTGCTTCAAATTGTTTTCTTTTGTTTTCACGGTTCATATTTCCTCCTGAAAATGCGTTTGTCATTTTCCGGGAGGAGCGGCGATTGTATATGATGTATTTGCCGACCTCCCGGTCAGTACACAATCTCCGAAGCAAATCGATTCAGTTTCAAACAAATCTCCTATAAATAATGTAATTTTCAGCCGACAAAATCTCTGCCCAGCGGCAAAAGGATAAAACCGGCCATTTTGAAATATTGCTTTCCGAAAGGAATCCCGATGATGGTAATGCACCAAAGGAGCCCGGTCAGGCAGAAGCCCAGCGCATACTCCCAGCCGCACAGAATTGCCCAAACCACATTCAGCACCGTTTTGAAACCGGACGGATTGACGGAGCGCACCGTTTTGCCGAAGGGCCAGAGCACAAAGCCCGCCATTTTGAACTGCTGCAAGCCGACGGGGATGCCGATGATGGTGATGCAGGACACAATTCCGCCAAGGAACAGCCCGATTGACCAAAACACCCCACCGAAAATCAACCAAAGAATATTACCTAATGTTTTCACAAAGACCTCCTTCAAACAGATTAAGAATATTATATCGCACGACATTCGGTTTGTCAACACAAAAGCAACAAAAAAAGCCCCGAGCGTGTTGCGCCGGGACTTTTCCGAAATTGGTGGGCCATCAAGGGCTCGAACCTTGGACCAACCGGTTATGAGCCGGTGGCTCTGACCAACTGAGCTAATGGCCCGCAACTATGAATTATACACATTTTACACCCCCGTGTCAAGAGTGTTTGACCAAATCCTGTCGAAATGTTTTTTGTTTCGTCTGCCCTGTTCCGTGATTTTTCGCGTTTGTGCCGGATTATACTGAAATCAGCGCAATGCGAGAACAGCAATACATATCCGACCTGCAAAAAAAGAATGAGGAAGAAAAAAATAACACGCCCGCGCCGGACACGAACACCGGAGAAGAAAAAGCCGTTTTTCACTATCGGGCGGAAAACGGTTTTGCCTATATTACCGGCTACGAGGGAAACGCCACGATTGTCACACTCCCCGGCGTGCTGGACGGATATCCGGTGCGCGGCATTGGGGACCGCGCATTTGAAGGTGCGCAGTTTACGGCTCTCACGCTCCCGGAAGGATTGCAGACCATCGGCTGGTTTGCCTTTTACGACTGCAAGCTACTGGCGGAAATCTCCATTCCCGCCGATGTTTCGCAAATCGGCTACGGCGCATTTGACGGGTGCGAACGCATCCGTGTGGTATGCCCTGCCGGCTCCTATGCGGAGCAATATGCAAAAAGCTACGGGCTGAACGTGACAAACGGATAACGGTTATCGTCTTTTTTCGGGTAGGACTGTACAAACCGAAAAAAATGTGTTATACTGAATGCTGAATCCATTATCTACGCTTTGGCAGAAAGGAGTCAGCTATGAAGACGGTCACCCCGAGAATACCGCAAAAAAAATCCGCTTCCCCAAAAGAAGCACCCCCGCAAAGAAAAAATGCGCGGCCACTGTTTTTCCGCGCTTTGATTGCTACCGCATTCGTGCTTGTTTTGTTGATTCCTTCCTATATTGCCATATCGGATTATCTGATCAACAAAAACAACCCCGCAAACAGCAAGGACACGCATTACACAGCCGCCCGAATGGAAGGCCCCTCCGGGAAAACCCAGGTGTTTACACCCGATGCGGACGGCACCGGCGGGCTGTTTGATATTCTCAACCCGCTGATTGAAAGCGGAGAGCGCGTTTCGGCGATTCCGCCGGACTTTGTAAAATCCTACTCCCTGACACTGACCTCGGACTCCGGAACGGAAAACTACCTTTTCTATTGCGATGTAAGTGTATGCGACCTCTATTTTGAGGACACCAGCGGCAACTGCTACCGCGCGGGTGCCAAGGACGCCGCGCTTTTCCTGAACAGCACCTATGCATACGAGCTTTATCCGCAATCCGCCCCGCCGGTGCTGACCACCGCCGCAACCGATGAAATCATCCCGTCGGAAATCACCTGGCATTACCGCTCACAAAACAGCGAATACACCGACCGCATTGATTTGGAAGCCACCGACGAGGTCAGGGTTTACCCGATTGCCAATGACATTGGCTTCACTTTTTCTCTGCAACCGAGTACATATACCATCCGCGTGGTACAGAACGGGAAAACGCACACGTACCAGAATCAAGGCAGTTTTTCCCTGCCTCAGCTGAATGAACACGATGTGCTGGACGTGGAAATTACCGCCACCTATGAGCGCAGTGTGATCTCTCCCTATTACGGAGAAATCGTCTACCGTTTTCAGATGAACGTGGTGGAAGCGGCAAAATTCACCGTCATCAACCGCAATTTCACGGCGGGCGGCTATTTCCTGCTTTCCTGCCAAAATGTAAAAAACGCGGAAAAGCTGGTTGTGAATCTGTCGCCTTTTACCGGTGAACCTGTGATTTTCAGGCGGGACGACGTGGTTTTTGCGGCGATTCCCGCAGGTGAGAGCGGCGAGAAAGAATTGTCCGTCAGCTACGGCACCATCGGAGAAGTTTTTCGCCTGGCGGTTCGGTCTGCAAGGACAAAAAGCTATACCGAAAAATCGGCAGACATCAGAGGAGATCTTGCCGCGCTTACAGCAGGACTTCCGGCACTGATTGCCGAAAAAACAACCGAAAGCGATAACACCATCACTCCCGTGGAGCGGTTTGCCGACTACACCGCGCTCGGTGCTAAGCGCGTGTACGGATACGGAGACAGCCTCTCGATAGATGACGCAGAACCAATCGCTCTCCCCTTTGAGCTTTACAGCGGCATCCGCATCGTGACTGCCACCGCGTGCGGCACCGTGCGGGATGCGGGCGAGCACCCGTTGCTTGGGAAATATGTGATTGTTGACAACGGATGCGGGCTTTATACCTGGTACTGCGGACTTTCCGAAATTCGGGTGGAAACCGGAAGCATCCTTGCCTTGGGTGACACGCTGGGGCTTGCAGGAAAAAGCGGCTTTGGTCCTGCAGACACCAACTGCGTAATGGTGATTACCACGCTCGGCGGAACCGCAATCTCCCCCGAATCTCTGCGAAAATTCCCCTATATGTACTGAGATAAATAAAAAAAGCGGCGTTCCGCACAGCGAAACGCCGCTTTTTTTATTTACAGCTTTGGTCGGTTACCGCACGAAGAACCCGAAGAAAGGATTCCTTCCCCCAAATGACCGGCACGGGATACATCGGATTTGCCTCCTTCATCGCGTGGCGGGCAAGTGTTTCGTAGTCAGACGGGGCAAGCTCCCGGAAAACGACAGGCAGACCCACCCGATCACGCAATTGCTGCACCGCGCCGAGAAACGCGGCGGCACTCTCCTTTTCCGTTGATTTTTCCACGCCGATCACGGCGGCAAGCTCAGCCAGTTTTTTCTCCGCACCGGCACCGAATTCCTCAAACACCGCCGGCAGGAGAATGGCATTTGCCATCCCGTGCGGCACGCCGTACAACCCGCCGATTGCGTGCGCCAGCGCGTGTACGTAACCCACAAAGTTGTTGGTAAAAGCAATTCCCGCCTGCATAGAAGCGTGCAGCATTTTCTCCCGTGCCTCGGCATCCTGCCCGTTCTCTACCGCCTGCGGCAGATACCGGAAAATCGTGCCGACCGCCTCGCGCGCAAGCCGCCGGACATATTTTGAAGCAAAGTGATTGGTATACGCCTCCACCGCGTGCGTGAGCGCATCCATCCCCGTGGCGGCGGTCAGCTCCGGCGGGAGGGTAAGCGTGAGTGACGCATCCAGCACCGCAATGCGCGGAATCAGATGCAAGTCGCTGATCGGATATTTATCGTGCGCACCGTTTTTGATTTCGGTAATCACGGCGGCGGCAGTGACCTCCGAGCCGGTTCCTGCCGTGGTGGGAACCGCAATCAAAAGGGGCAGTTTTCTCCCCACCCGCATTGCCCCCCGCATCTGCGGCACGGTACGGCGCGGGCGGGCAACCCGCGCGCCAATCATTTTGGCGCAATCCAGCACGGAACCGCCGCCAACCGCAACAATCGCTTCACAGCCGTTTTTCAGATAACAGGCACGCCCCGCTTCCACACTGCCGACGTCCGGGTCGTTCGGCACATCGGTAAACACCGAAAAAGTGACCCCCGCTTTTTCGGCAATTTCCTGCATTTTGCATAACATCCCCCGCCGTATGGTGCCGGGTGTAGTCACCAAAAGAGCTTTTTTCACACCGGATTCGGTCAGCATTTCCGGGATGCGGTTGACCGCCCCCTGCCCTTCTTCTATCCGCGGTGTTTGATGCTCCGTCAGACGCAGTACACGGCTAAGGGCAAATTGGCGGATGCGCCAAAGCATTTTTTTCATACGACACCTGCTTTCCGTTTTTTTCATTATACCGCGCATCTCTTTTCCTGTCAACGAAAAAATGTCCGATTTTCCATACAATATGTCCGAATTTTCATTTACAGTCCAAAATACGGCGTGTATAATAAATTTGAATCTTTTTACGAGGTGACATATGGACGAATTGATAACCTGCCGTGTGGTTTCCGGGCTGACGAAAGCACTGCTGACTGACACACCCGAAAAGTTTTCGGAAATGCACCGGCTCAGTGCCTTAAAGGGCGATCGCGTATACTTATCTCTTGTCGGAACACCGAAGGATGAGGCTCTTTCCCGTTTGCGCCTGCGGGTAACGGCGGAAACGAACGGGCTTCCCTCCTCCCTTTTCTCGGTGGAACAGGTGCCTGTGCGTTTGCCGCACGCCCCCGCCGTGTTTGACGAGGATTATCTCGGGCATACCCCCGGGCTATATCCCGATTTGTTGCGCCCCACCGACAAATGGACGCTTTGCGGCGGGCAAACGGCGCAGATGCTGTTGGAGCTGGAAGTGCCGAAAACTGCAAAACCCGGCACATACCCGGTCGTTTTTCACATTTTTCGGGACAACGAGGAGATTACCACGGCAAAAACCGAGCTGGAAATCATCGATGCGTGCCTGCCCCCGCAGACTCTTTTCTACACGCAATGGCTGTACGCCGATTGTATTGCCGATGCCTACGGCGTGAAAATTTTCTCCCCCCGCCACAAGCGGCTGATTGAGAATTTTGTCAAAGCCGCCGTACACAGCGGGGTCAACGT
>CAKSPL010000089.1 GCA_934481325.1 uncultured Eubacteriales bacterium
GCTACGGAGCAGTGCAACGAGCGGCACGGTACCAAATATTCCGCCGCAAATATGCGCAAGAAAATGACCATCAAGCTGGAATCGGGTACTGCGGCATTTACGGTCAAGATTTCGGCAGGCACCGCCGATGAGGCATATCTCATCTGCAGTGTGTTTGAAGAAATGGTTCCCCAGTATCTGAAATATGTGAATGAGGAACAGTACAACCGCTATGAAGAAGCCGGTTCCAAAAAGCCGTTCTATATCAGCGTGATTGACCAGGCGAAAAAGCCCACCTCTCCGGATTCGCCCCGGGTGATGCGCAATATGGCACTCGGTGGTCTCGGTGCCTTTGTAATCTCCTATATCGTATTGTTTTTGGTGTGTTTTCTGGATAAAACCATTTACGGTGTGGATGAGTTAAAGGAGTCTTTTCAGATTCCGGTACTCGGTGAAATTCCGGAGTGGCGGCAATCCGGAGAGAGTGACAAGGACATTAAGAGAGAAAAACGCGCGATCCGCCGCGGTCTTCACCGCAAAAAAACATTGGATAACCGAAATTACGTGGATCGGTTGCTTTCCTCCAAAACCTCTTTCTCGGTTGCGGAAGCGTTTAAGGCGTTGCGCACGAATCTGGTATACACCAGCAGAAGCGGTGAAAAACCTGTTTTCGGTGTTTCTTCTGCCTTCCCGGGTGCCGGAAAAAGCGTAATCACGGCAAATTGCGCCATTACATTTGCCCAACTCGGTAAAAAAGTGCTGTTGATTGACGGCGATATGAGATGCCCCGCACAGACCAAAATTTTCGGCTTGGATAAAAAACACAAGGGACTGTCGGAATATCTGGTCGGCATTTCGGAGGCACCGTTTGAGGAATGCCTGATTGAGACGGCGTATAACGGTCTTTCGGTGATTCCGTGCGGCAAGATTCCGCCCAATCCCGGCGAACTGCTCGCCTCGGACAGAATGGCAGAGTTGTTTGCACTGGCGAAAGAGCGGTATGATTATATTTTCATTGATCTGCCTCCGATCTCCGAAACTTCCGATGCAGGAGTTCTCACCGGTTGCGTGACCGGTTATCTGCTCGTGGTGCGTACGGCGTATTCCAATATGCAGGCGGTAAGCACCTCGGTGGAATCCCTGCAGGCGGTCAACGGAAAAGTGCTTGGCTTTGTGGTCAACGATCTGCCCGGAAAAACCGGCTCCTATGGGTCTTACGGCGGAAAATACAGCACATACAACAAGTATTCCCGCTATGAGGTACAGCCGGATCCGGATTCCACCCCCGACATTTCGGAAATCTGATCCTGACGGAGGAACTTATGAAAAGCATCATCAGAACACATTTTTTTATGATCTATCGTGCATCGGTATGTGTGTTGTTTCTGATGGTGCTTTTCTTTACGAGGCTGGAAACGGCGCGCATCGCTCCCGTTGCCGTGACCATCGTGCTGTTGCTGTCGGCAGGGCTGATTTTTCTCCCGCGGGTGCGGTTGCTCACCCTGCCGTTTTTTCTTTTATGCCTTTTGCTGGTTTTCTGCTATGATTCCTATTCGGGGTTTATCCGGTATCTTTGGCTTCTGCCGGTGGTGGCGGCGGCGTTGGTAATCCATTTGGTTCGCCTTCGCCCGAAATTTTTGCGCGGAGCCGGTTTTTTTCCGCTTTTGGCAGTGGCACTTGCCACCACACTTGGCGGCGTGGGAGTGCTTACCCCGGGCGAATACTTTGCCCCCATATCGCTTTTTTATGTATGCGGGCTCGGCGTGGGGCTGGTACTGCTGTATCTCGTTTTCAAAAACGAGATGCGGGACGAAGCCGAAAGCGCGGAATTACTGGCGGACATTGCCGCCCTTGCGCTGACAACTGCTGCGGTGATGCTCGGCTATCGTCTGCTGCACTTGCGGGAGGCTTTGGAACTTGGCACCCTGACGGAACTGCAGGGCGGCAATAATATTGCCACAATGCTACTCCTGTCCTTTCCGGCACTGTTCCGGTATACCAAAAAGCATATTGTTTTTCTGCCGCTCGGAATGCTGACCGTGCTGGCAACGATGCTCAGCGGCTCTCGCGGGGGGTTTTTGTTTGCACCGATTCTGCTGTTTTTCTGCCTGCTCTGGCTATGGCTGACCGAAGAAAGACCTGTGGTGCGGCTTTGGCTCCGTTTGTTTGTGTACCTGTGCGGGGCAACTGTTTTTTCGGCATTTTTGCTGTATGTCTGCAACTGCACCGGGATCAATCTCTCCAGTGAGTACGACTCGCGCCCGCGGTTGCTTGTGAGAAGTATCTCGGATTTCCGGGAAAGTCCCATTTTCGGCAAAGGACTTGCCTATCAGGGTAATAACGACCTGTATCACTCCAAGCAGGGTGCCATCAACTGGTTTCATATGTTTTTCCCGCAGATTATCGGCAGTATGGGGCTTTGCGGAATCCTTGCCTGGGGCTGGCAGCTTTATACCAGGGCGCGGCTTTCGTGGGCGCGCTGGGCGCATCCGGATTTCGCGTTTGCGCTTTGTTATCTCGGTTTGTTTTTGATGTCGCAGGTCAACCCCGGTGAATTCTGTCCGATTCCTTACGCACTGGAAGCCGTGCTTTTTATGGTTGTGCTGGAAAACGGAACGGAGAGTACCGCGTTGAAATATAATGAAAAAAGAAGAAGGAAAGGGGAAACGGAAAAAACCGCAAAAGCGGCAGAGTAAGTAGCGCCGGGCCGCGGGAGCGGTGACGAGGAGAGGGGAGTATCGAGTTTTCGGCGGATGCCCCTCCGGCAGATGCACACTGCCGCAACAGGTGACAAATATGCAGGCAACCGCAAAACAAATCACCGGAAAAGCCGAGGAAAACGGAACTCTGTTGACGTGACCCGTTTTCGGAAAGGTTTTTGAATATTATGTGTGGTATCATTGGATACACGGGACCGGCAGAAGCCATGCCAATCCTTTTGAACGGTCTTTCCACCCTGGAATACCGCGGGTATGACTCTGCCGGAATTGCCGTGCAGAAGGACGGAATCCAAATCGTAAAGACCAAGGGCAGACTGACCCTGTTGGAGGAGAAGTTAAAGGAACACGCGGAGCTTTCCGCGGCGCATTGCGGCATCGGGCATACCCGTTGGGCAACGCACGGAGAGCCTTCCGACCGCAATTCGCACCCCCACGCTACCGAAAATCTGGCACTGGTGCATAACGGCATTATCGAAAACTATGCCGAAATTGCCGCGTTCCTGGCGGGAAAAGGCTACACCTTTGTCTCCGAAACCGACACCGAAACCGCCGCAAAGCTGGTGGATTATTACTATCTGCAAACCGGAGATGCCAAAAAGGCAATCTTCCTTGCCACCAAGCAATTGCGTGGCTCCTACGCGTTCGGCGTGATTTTCCGCGACCTGCCGGATGTGATTTTTGCCATCCGCAAGGATAGCCCCCTGGTGGTGGCGTCCACCAAGGACGGCGGCGTGATTGCCTCCGACGTGCCGGCAATTCTTGCCCACACAAAGGATTACTATCGGCTTGATGAGGGCGTTCTGGCGGTGCTGACCCCCGATGCGGTGCATTTTTACACCGATGACGGAAAGGAAACCGTGCAGAAAACCGAGCACGTGGACTGGAACGTGGAGGAGGCGCAGAAGGGCGGCTATCCGCACTTTATGATTAAGGAAATCTTTGAAGAGCCGGACGCCATTCGCCGCACGGTGGAACCCCGACTGAAAAACGGCTTGCCGTATTTCGATGTTGCCGCACTGGACAGTGCGGACATCGGCAGATTTTCCGCCATTCATATCGTTGCCTGCGGCACGGCTATGCACGCCGGGCTGATCGGCAAAAACATCATCGAGCGGCTTGCCCGCGTGCCGGTGAACGTGGAAATTGCCAGCGAATTTCGCTACCGTGATCCGATTCTCGGCAAAAACGATTTGGTGATTCTGCTGTCCCAATCCGGTGAAACGGCGGATACCCTGGCGGCATTGCGCCACGCAAAGGAGAACGGTGTGTATACGCTGGCGATTGTCAATGTAATCGGCTCCTCCGTGGCAAGAGAGGCGGACAGCGTGCTGTACACCTGGGCAGGCCCTGAAATTGCCGTGGCAAGCACCAAGGCATACAGCGTGCAGTGCGCACTGCTTTATCTGTTTGCAATGAAGCTGGCATTGGTGCGCGGTAAAATGACCGAAGCGGCAGTGCGCGACGTCTGCGGCAAACTGCTGGAAAAGGTTCCGGAAGCCATCCGTCAGACCATTGAAATGAGTGACCGTATCCGCTCCTTTGCGGCACAGATCAAGGATGCGGAGCATCTGTTCTATATCGGGCGCAAGGTAGACTGGGATCTTTGCATTGAAGGCTCGCTCAAGCTCAAAGAAATTTCCTATATCCACAGCGAGGCATATGCCGCAGGGGAACTCAAGCACGGCACCATTTCCCTGATTGTGGAGGGAACCCCCGTGGTGGCGGTGACCACTGCCTCCGACGTATGCGAAAAAACCATCTCGGGCATCCGGGAGGTCAAATCCCGCGGTGCGTGGGTGCTGTCGGTTACCACCAAGGAGATTGCCGACCGTTTCCCGATTCCGTGCGATGAGCAGATTGTACTGCCCGAAATCGATGAACTGCTGGCACCCTTCCCCGGAGTAACGGTGTTGCAACTGTTGGCGTATCACGTGTCGGCACTCAAAGGTCTTGACGTTGACAAACCGCGCAACCTTGCAAAATCGGTTACGGTAGAATAAACAAAAACCCGCAAATCCCCCATATATGGAGGGATTTGCGGTTTTTTTTTGAGGGGGGAGCCGGAGGCTGTTCGCTCAGGATTCCAGCTGTCTTCCGAGAAATCCCGCGGCGGTCTGAATCAGCTTGGTTTCCGCCTCCGGGTGTGCGACGGCGGTTTCCTTGCCGTCCGTATCCAGTGATACCACACAGCCGACGATGTCCCCCTCGGAGAGGATCGGCATCGCCACGCGGATATAGTGTGCGCCGCCGTTCACAGCGGGGATTTTTTCCGCATCCTCCCGCCACACGTAAAGCGTGCGCCCTTCGATGATTTTTTCCAGTCCCTCCGTGAGCGATTTGTCGGCATATTCCTTGCGGGGAACGCCCGCCGAGGCAATAACGCTGTCCCGGTCGCAAATCACCACCGAGAGGGAGCAGGTTTTATAGAGTGTTTCGGCATACTCGCCGGCAAAACCGGCAAGCTCGCCGATGGGGGAGTACTTTTTGAAAATGACTTCACCCTCGCGGTCGGTGTAGATTTCCAGAGGGTCGCCGCCACTGATAACATTGACACGAAAAACCTTATCAACTTGGTTTTTTGCCGACTGAACCACCACAGAATTGTATTTTTCTGCGGTTCTTTCGATATTCTCCGTGTCTCCGTTAAAATTTGCGCTTGTCTCCGTTTCGGGCGCATCGTCGCACCGTAGGAGCGCGTCTACGTCATCTCGCAGCTTGATCTCAATGCGGTTTTCATATACGATGATGCGGTCAACAATCAGCCCGATGTCGCGCTTGTCCAGCTTCTCTTTCGTCAGGATATCGTGGAAGATCTCCAGCACCGTTTTTGCATGGCGGTTGGCTCTGATGATGGTATTTCTCGTATCTGCCGTCATGGCGATCTGATTTTCCAGCCCCTGAATCCGGTTTGCACTTTCCTCGATCAGCGCGTCGTAGGTTTCCATGATGACATCCTCGTTTCCTTTTGCGCGTGCGAGGTCACGGGATTTCTGCCGCATCAGGATTTTGAGTGAATCCTTTTCCTGCTCGATGAGCTTTGCAAGCTCCTCCGCGGCTT
>CAKSPL010000090.1 GCA_934481325.1 uncultured Eubacteriales bacterium
CGCCAGAGGAAACTTTTTCAAAAAGTTTCCTCTGGACTCCTTCCAAAATCTTTGCACAACTGATGCCAAACTTTGGGCGTGTGAACCCAAGGCAACGCGTCAGCCTATCAGCCGCCGTCGAAGACGGAGTCCGCAGGTGGTGCAGGTGCCCGGGGGTAGTTATCCTTTTGTTTGAAAGGTTTTGAAAGGGGTCAAGGGGGTGCCTTTTTTCAAAAGGCACCCCCTTGCGCGTCCCCCGCGTCCCGGTCAATAGGTGGTGTTTGAATGGAGCGGGCGGATGGGGGTTACCCCGTCGCCCGGTTCCTCGGGTATATTTTTTACGGGTGCGGTATGCTTTGCCGCGCTCGGCGCGGCAAAGGTGATGGCGGGTGCGGTCGGTTCGGCATCCGGGGTTTCGGATGCGCGCTGTGCCGGGGCTTGCGCCGGGGCGGGAGCCGTTTCGGCAGTGGGGCCGGATTCCGCCTGCGCGGAGAAAGGCAGCCCCGGGTCGGTTGCGGCGGGGTCTGCCTGTGTCGCGGGAGCCGGTGCTACGGGTCTTGCCGCCTCCGCGGGCTTTACACTGCCGCGCACCACGGGGCGCGTGGGGGCAACGCCGGAGCGCGGGGCGGGAGCCGCCACGGTGAGCTTGGAAAGGGAATTGCCCAGCTTGCGGGCAATCTCATCCGAAAGGGCACCGTCGGAAAGAGCCTTTTTCAGAATATCGCGGATTTCGCGGTTTTCCTCCACCTGCCGCTCGGCGGCGTCGGTCAGGGAGCCGAAGCCGTACAGCACCCACGAGTAGAGCGGGGAAAGGACTGCCAGCGCAAGAAACACGCCCGCGCCTTCAAAGCCGGCGGTGCGCACCGAGGTGCCTGCCTCTGCTTTCAGTGCGGCAAGCAGAAAAACTGCCGCCACCGCGAGGAACCCCACCGCAGAGAGCACGGCGAGAATCACTGCCAGAATGCGAATTTTTTTACCGATGTTTTGATACATAGTGCGCCTCCCGGAGAGAACTTGATAAGATTATTATACTTTTCCTCGCGGGTGCTGTCAAGCCCCCCACAAAAAAAGCCGTTTTGTGCTTGACAGTGCGTGCCGCTTATGATAAAATAAGATGAATGTCCGCGCTTTGCGGAAAATAAAGGAGAACAAATTATGAGACTTCGTCCGCCTGCCGTACCGCTGATTACGGTCGACCCTTATTTTAACGTGTGGTCCCCTGCCGACACCCTGCACGGTGCCGACACCGTACATTGGACCGAAATGCCCAACACGATTCTTGCCACTGCCGAAATAGACGGAAAAACCTACCGCCTGATGGGCAGAAAACGCTCCGCCGAGGTATGCTCGATGCCGCAGGTCCGGCGGGATGTGAACGCACTGACCACCACCTACGCTTTTGAGGCGGGCGGTGTGCGTCTCACGCTCCTGTTTACCACCCCGCTGTTGCTTGATGACCTGTACCTGCTGACCCGCCCGGTCAGTTACTTGGAGGTGCGCCGCGAGATTACCGACCGCAAAAAGCACACCGTATCCCTGCATCTTGCCGTTTCGGAGCAGATTTGCCTGGATGTGGCGGGCGAGGACGCCGTGACCGCCGAGATTCTGGAAAACGGAAAAATCAAGAGCGCGAAAATGGGCTCCGTGAAGCAGAATATGCTGGCGGTTGCCGGGGACGACCTGCGCATCAACTGGGGGTATTTCTACCTTTCCACCGATGCGCCGGAAGCAAGCCTCGGTGTGGAGAAAATGACCGTTACCACTGCCGATATTCCGGACGACGCCGCACATAAACTGACCGACCGCGAGACGGAAATGACCTTTGTCACGCTGGATGCGCCCCTCGGTGCCTCCACGCTGATTACCTTTGCGTACGATGATATTTACTCCATCCAGTATTTCGGCAAAAATCTGCGTTCCTACTGGAATCGCGAGGGCGCGAAAATCACCGATGAGATTGCCAAGGCGCACGCCGATTACAAGCGGGTGCTTGCGCGTTGCACGGCGTTTTCCGACAAGCTGTTTCTGGACGCGGTGCGCGCCGGGGGCGAGAAATACGCGGAGCTGTTGGAGCTTTCCTACCGCCAGACCGTTGCCGCGCACAAGCTGGTGCTGGACGAGAACGGCGAAATTCTCTTTATCTCCAAGGAGTGCTATTCCAACGGCTGTGCCGCCACGGTGGACGTCAGCTATCCTTCCGTTCCGTTGTTCCTCCTGTACAACCCGGAGCTGGTTAAGGGGATGATGCGCCCGATTTACCGCGAAATCAAGCACCCGCTGTGGAAATACGATTTTGCCCCGCACGATGCCGGGTGCTACCCGCTGCTCAACGGTCAGGTGTACGGACTCAAAAACGGCGAGCTGCTGTATGACAAGCAGATGCCGGTGGAGGAGTGCGGCAATATGCTGATTATGGAGGCGGCGGTTGCCGTTGCCGAAAAGGACGTATCCTTTGCCGCTTCCCATATGGGGGTGCTGGAGCAGTGGGTGAAATACCTCATCGCCAACGGCACCGACCCCGAAAATCAGCTTTGTACCGACGATTTTGCCGGGCATCTTGCGCACAACTGCAACCTGACGCTCAAAGCGATTATGGGGCTTGCCTGCTATGGAATCCTGCGCGGAATGATGGGCAAAAAGCGCGAGGAAAACAAATACCTTGCCATGGCACGCGATATGGCAAAGGACTGGGCGCGCCGCGCCGCGAACGGGGACGGCAGCTACCGCCTCGCCTTTGACCGCCCCGGCACCTTCTCGATGAAATACAATATCGTGTGGGATAAGCTCCTCGGCACCGGTGTGATGCCCGTGGAGGTGATCGAATCCGAGGTGGCGTCCTACCGCCGCCGTTCCAACCGCTACGGGATGCCGCTGGACAGCCGGATGTCGTATTCCAAGAGCGACTGGCTGGTGTGGTCGGCTACGCTTGCCAACTCCCGCGACGACTTTGAAGCATTGGTAGAGCCGCTGTGGTGTGCCTTCAACAGTATGCCCCGCCGCGTGCCGATGACCGACTGGTATTGGACGGTATCGGGCGACCAGCGCACGGGTAACCACACCTACCGTCAGCATCGCGACCCCGCAAGAGAGGGAAAAATCGCAAACGGCTTCCAGAACCGCACGGTTCAGGGCGGTCTGTTTATCAAACTGCTGGAATATAAGGGAACACTGAAACTGCACAAATAAAAAACACGGGGAGGGCTTTTCAAAGCCCTCCCCTGCCTGAAAAAGGAGGGTGACCGTGGGCTGTACGCTATGTCCGAGGCAGTGCGGTGCCGACCGTGCGGCGGGGGAATACGGTGCCTGCCGGATGCCCGACACGGTGTATGTGGCACGCGCCGCACTTCATTTTTTCGAGGAGCCGCCCATCAGCGGCGAGAAGGGCTCCGGCACGGTATTTTTCGCGGGCTGTCCGCTCGGCTGTATCTATTGTCAGAACCGTGCCGTCAGCCGCCCTGCGGGGGCGGTTTTGCCCGGAAAAGCGTTGAGCGAGCGGGAGCTTGCCGCGTTGTTTCTCCGCGTGCAGGCGGCGGGGGCGCATAATCTGAACCTGGTAACCCCCACGCATTATGCCGGTCATATTGCCGCGGCTTTGCGGTTGGCAAAGCCGGAATTGCATATTCCCGTGGTATACAACACGGGTGGATACGAGCGAGTGGAAACGCTCCGCCTCTTTGAGGGGCTGGCGGATATTTATCTGCCGGATTTCAAATATATTTCCCCCACGCTCTCGGGGGCGTATTCGGCGGCACCCGACTATGCCGTACACGCGCGGGCGGCGATTGCGGAAATGTACCGCCAGGTCGGTGCCGTGCGCACGGAAAACGGACTGATGAAAAGGGGACTGATTGTGCGCCACCTGGTGTTGCCCGGTTGCCGGGCGGATTCGGTTGCCGTGTTGCGGGAGCTGGCGGGGCTGTTGCCCGTGAAGGATTTTTATCTCTCGCTGATGCGCCAGTACACCCCGGATTTCGCGCCGCCGGAGGCACCCGCGCCCTTGCACCGCCGCCTGACCACCTTTGAATACGATACGGTGGCGCGCGTGGCGGAGGAGCTTGGTTTTATCGGCTTTTTTCAGGAAAAGGAGTCGGCAAGTGCCGCGTATACGCCCGATTTCACGGGCGAGGGCGGAAAAGGCTTGCTATGACCGGCAGGCTGTCGCTTTGCCACTGCTTGCCGTGATTGCCCGCGGCTTAACGGGGGTACCCGCGACCGTTTGCCGGGATTGCCCGCGGGGCGGTTTCCGGCGGAAAAACGCGGGGTATCATGCGGGATGCCGCACGGCGTACCCGTGTGAAAACGATTTGCCCGTAGGGGCTTTTTCGGGAGGACGAAGGATGAAACGGTTTGAAAAAGCGGAAATTCTGTGTGTGGGAACCGAATTGTTAATCGGGGATATCGTCAATACCAACGCGGCATATCTGTCGCGCCGCCTGGCGGCACTGGGAATCGGCGTTTTTTGGCAGTGCGTGGTAGGGGATAACCCCGGGCGGCTTGCCGAGGAATTGCGTGCCGCGCTTGCGCGTGCGGATTTGGTGGTGCTTTCCGGCGGGCTGGGACCCACCGGGGATGACCTGACCAAGGAGGTTGCCGCCGGGGTTTTCGGGCGGGAAACCGAGCTTTGTCCCGAGGCACTCTCGCGTATCGAGCGATATTTTGCCGCCACGGGCAGAGAGATGACCGAAAACAACCGCAAGCAGGCGATGATGCCGCAGGGAGCCACCGTTTTTCTCAATGATTACGGCACCGCGCCCGCGTTGGCACTGGAAAATGAGCAGGGCAAGGTGGCGGTGCTGTTGCCCGGCCCCCCGCGCGAGCTGGAGCCGCTTTTCCGCGAAAAGGTGGAGCCTTACCTTGCCGCGCGATGCGGTGAGGTGCTGGTCAGCCGGAACGTGATGATTTCCGGGATGGGAGAGTCTGCCGTGGAAACGGCACTCACGCCCGCTTTCTTTGCGGCAAAAAATCCCACCGTTGCGCTGTACTGCAAGGAGGGCGAGGTGCGATTGCGCGTAACCGCCAAGGCAAAAACCGAACGCGAGGCACGCGCGGCGTGTGACCTTGTGGTGGAAAAAGTAAAAAATTCCCCTGCCGGGGAATACGTTTACGGGATTGACGTGGAATCCGCAGAGGCGGCGTTGGTGGCGGCGTTGCAGGAAAAAGGACTGTGCGTTGCCACGGCGGAATCCTGCACCGGGGGGCTGATTGCCAAACGCCTGACCGACGTTGCGGGGTGCTCCTCGGTAGTGGCGGGCGGCGTGGTGACCTATCAGACCAGAGAAAAAACCGCCCTGCTCGGCGTGCCGGAGGAAGTGATTGCCGCGCATACCGTGGTCAGCCGCGAGGTGGCAGAGGCAATGGCGCGCGGCGTGCGGGAAAAGATGGGCGCGGACGTGGGCATTGCCACCACCGGCTATGCCGGCCCCGGCGGCGGAACCGAAACCGAACCCGTCGGCACGGTGTATATCGCCGTGGCAACCGCCGCAGGGGTAAGCTGCCGGCGGCTGTCGCTCTCCCCGATGCGCGACCGCGCCTATATCCGCGCGGTTGCCGCCACCCGCGCAATGACCGACACCCTGAAACGCCTGTAACCGCAAAAGGCGCGGGGGGCACGCAAGGAGGTGCCTTCCCTGTAAGGCACCCCCTTGACCCCCTTCAAAACCTTTCAAACAAGGAAAAGGCACCCCCGGGCACCTGCGGACTCCGTCTTCGACGGCGGCTACACGGCTCACGCGTTGCCTTGGGTTCACACGCCCAAA
>CAKSPL010000091.1 GCA_934481325.1 uncultured Eubacteriales bacterium
GGTAGGAGAGGAGCTTGCCGCAAGGGGCATCTGTGTACGGGCAGGGTTTCACTGCGCGCCGCTGGCTCACGGTGCGCTCGGCACCGGTGAGGGCGGCGCGGTGCGGGTTTCCTTTGGATTGTTCAACACCCTGCGCGAGGTTGACGCACTCTGGCGCGCACTGAAAGGCTGACCTTCACCGCCTGCCGCCTGCGGCACCTGCGGTGGGGCTGATAAGCTCTCGCGATGCTTTGAGTACACACATCCAAAGTTTGGCGTGAGTTGTGAAAAGATTTTGGAAGAAGTCCATCCTCCTGCGCGTCTCTCCCCGGCATTTCTGTTTTCACGGCAAGGACACCCGCCGGGGAAAGGATGCTTTGCAAAAACTGTGACAGAAAACGTTATGAAAAACGCGCAAGAGGGGACTTTTTGTAAAAAGTCCCCTCTTGACTCCTTCAAAAATTTTTATACGACTGATGCCGGATTTCGGGCGCGTGTACCCAAAGTAACGCGTCAGTTTTTCAGTCCACGGTCGATTGCCGCCGCCGCGGCTTTCCCCGCGCCCATCGCAAGAATCACGGTTGCCGCACCGGTGACCGCGTCACCGCCCGCAAACACCCCGTCAAGGGAGGTCTTTCCGGTCTCCTCCTCTACCACAATCCCGCCGTGGCGGTTGATTTCCAGCCCCGGCGTGGTGGATTTGATCAGCGGGTTCGGCGAGGTGCCGATTGCCATAATCACCGTGTCCACCTCCAACTCATATTCACTGCCGGGAATTTCCACCGGGCGGCGGCGACCGCGCTCATCCGGTTCTCCAAGCTCCATCCGGATGCACCGCATCCCCGTTACAAACCCGTTTTTCGGGTCACGGCGGTCGTCCTTGTTGTGATACCCGAGAATTTCGGTGGGATTGTTGAGCAGTAAAAACTCAATCCCCTCCTCCATCGCGTGCTCCACCTCCTCGCGCCGTGCAGGCAATTCCTGCATCGAGCGGCGGTAAACGACGTACACCTTCTCGGCACCGAGACGAAGAGCGGTGCGTGCCGCGTCCATCGCCACGTTGCCCCCGCCGACCACCGCCACACGGCGGCTGTGCATCACCGGGGTGTCGCTGTCCTCGCGATACGCCTTCATCAGGTTCACACGGGTCAGATATTCATTGGCGGAATATACCCCCTTGAGATTCTCGCCCGGAATCCCCATAAACCGTGGCAATCCCGCGCCGGAGCCGATAAACACCGCGTCAAACCCCTGCTCACGGAGCAGTTCCTCCACGGTCAGTGTCCGCCCGATTACGGCATTGGTCACAATCTTCACGCCGAGTGCCCGCAAACCGTCAATTTCGTACGCCACGATTGCCTTGGGCAAACGGAATTCCGGAATACCGTATACCAACACCCCGCCCGGGGTATGCAACGCCTCAAAAATCGTCACGTCATAGCCCTTTTTGGCAAGATCCCCCGCGCAGGTAAGCCCGGAGGGACCCGACCCCACCACCGCCACACGGCGGTTTTTCTTTTCCGGCAGGGCGACCGGTGCCACGGACGCCGCATTGTGAAAATCCGCCACAAAACGCTCCACGCGCCCGATGCCTACGCTCTCACCCTTGAGTGCGCGCACGCATTTGCCCTCGCACTGGTTCTCCTGCGGACATACCCGCCCGCAAACCGCAGGCAGGGAGCTGGAAAGCGCAATCGTTTCATACGCGCCCTCAAAATCGCCCTCGGCGGCTTTGGCAAGAAACGCGGGAATGTTGATTTTTACCGGACAGCCCGCCATACACGCGGGATTCTTGCACCGGAGGCACCGCGCCGCCTCGTCCATTGCCTGCTCCTTGGTGTAGCCGAGTGCCACCTCGCGGAAATTGTGCGCCCGCGCTGCGGGATCCTGGGTCGGCATCGGGTTCTTCTTTGCTGACAGATTCGGCATTATTCTACCTCCTTTCGGAACAGGTTGCACGCCTTTTCGTAAGCGTGACGCTCAAAATCACGGTACATCGAGGCACGCTCCATCGCCTCGTCAAAATCGATCAGATGCGCATCAAATTCGGGGCCGTCCACGCAGGCAAACTTCATCTCCCCGCCGACGCTCAGGCGGCAACCGCCGCACATCCCCGTACCGTCAATCATCACCGGGTTCATGCTGGCAACGGTTTTGATCCCGTATTCCTTTGTCAGTGCCGCCACAAATTTCATCATCACTAAGGGTCCGATGGTGATAACCTCGTCATATTTCTCCCCGGATTCGATCAGCTCGCGCAGGGCATCGGTCACAAGCCCCTTCTTCCCCGCCGACCCGTCATCGCTCATCAGGAGGAACCAATCGGAGCAGGCGCGGAATTCATCCTCCAGAATCACCAGGTCGCGATTCCGGAACCCGACCACGGAGTGTACCGTGGCACCCGCCGCGTGCAGGGCGCGCGCCACCGGCAGGGCAATGGCACAGCCCACGCCCCCGCCGACCACCGCCACGCGGTGAAGCCCCTCCGTTTCGGTGGCTTTTCCCAGCGGTCCCACGAAATCGTGCAGGGCACCCCCCTCGGGGATATGATTCAGCTTTTCGGTTGTGCCGCCCACAACCTGGAAAATCACGGTTACGGCACCGCGTGCGGGGTCGCTCCCCGCAATCGTCAGCGGGATGCGCTCCCCGTTTTCATCCGTGCGCAGAATCACAAACTGCCCCGCCCTTGCCTTTGCCGCCACCAGCGGTGCCTCCACCTCTAGCAGTGTCACAGTGGGGTTCAGTTCTTTTCGTTTCAAAATGCGATACATAAGTCGCTCCTTTTGATTATTTTCTTTTATTGTACACGAAACGGCGGAAAATTGCAACAGGAAAGATGATACAAAACGGGCGCGGAACAAAATTTTGTTCCGCGCCCCGCGCCTTAGCAAACCCCGAAAGCAAGCATTGACCTTGCCACTTTGAGAAAGCCCGCGATATTTGCCCCGGCAACAAGGTTGCCCTCCAACCCGAACTCCGCGGCGGCATTTGCCGCGTTGTGATAAATATTGACCATAATTTCGTGCAGTTTGGCGTCTACCTCCTCAAAGGTCCAGGAGTAACGCATACTGTTCTGGCACATTTCCAGGGCAGAGGTTGCCACCCCGCCCGCATTTGCCGCCTTGGCGGGGGCAAACAGCACGCCCGCCTTTTGAAAAATATGAATCGCCTCCGGCGTGGAGGGCATATTCGCCCCCTCCGCCACCGCCGTTACGCCGTTTGCCACCAGCATTTTGGCAGAGGATTCACTCACCTCGTTCTGCGTGGCACACGGGAGCGCGATATCGCATTTGATCGTCCAGATGCCGGAGCACCCCTCGGTATAGGTAGCACCCGGGTGCGTTTCGGCGTATTCGCGGATGCGCCCGCGGCGCACCTCCTTAATCTCCTTGACCGCCGCAAGGTCAATCCCCGCAGGATCGTGCACATATCCGTTGGAATCCGACATTGCCACAACCCTGGCACCAAGAGCCGTTGCCTTTTCCACGGCGTAAATCGCCACGTTGCCGGAGCCGGACACCACCACGGTCTTGCCTTCAAAGCTCATCCCGTGATCCTTCAGCATTTCTTCCGTAAAATAGCAAAGCCCGTACCCGGTTGCCTCCGTGCGGGCAAGCGAGCCGCCATAGGTCAGCCCCTTGCCGGTCAGCACCCCCGTAAACTCGTTGCGAAGACGCTTATATTGCCCGAACAGATACCCGATTTCGCGTCCGCCCACACCGATATCCCCGGCAGGAACGTCGGTATCCGCGCCGATATACTTGGCAAGCTCGGTCATAAAACTCTGGCAAAAACGCATCACCTCGCCGTCGGATTTGCCCTTGGGGTCGAAATCCGAGCCGCCCTTGCCGCCCCCGATCGGGAGGCCTGTGAGGGAGTTTTTGAAAATCTGCTCAAACCCGAGAAATTTGATGATTCCCTCATACACCGACGGGTGAAAACGAAGTCCGCCCTTATAGGGTCCGATTGCGCTGTTGAATTGCACGCGGAAGCCGCGGTTGACCTGCACCTTTCCCGCGTCATCCACCCACGGCACGCGGAATTTGACGATGCGCTCCGGCTCCACAATACTGTCAATCACGCCCTTTTCGATAAATTCCGGGTATTTTTCCACGACCGGCTCCAGAGATTCCAACACCTCTGCCACCGCCTGGTGAAACTCCGGCTCTCCGGGGTTGCGTTTCTTTACCTGTTCCATCACTTCTGCAAGATAGGCGTTCGTTATCATCGTTTTTCCTCCGAAAGTTACCGGTAACAATCCATACCGGAAATTTTGATGTTGACATTGTACCACAGGTCTGTTTCGCTGTCAAGAGCAAAAATGCAGGATTTAACAGAGAAAAATGCAAATTTTTCGTAAAAAACCGCGAAAGGCGGGGCAAAACGCGGAAAAAACGTCCGTCGCCCCGCATTTTTCTTTTTTTCCGCGCATAAATTACGGTGAAATACTACCGAAAGGCGGATTGTGGTATGAAAAAAAGCCATCACACATCGGCGGGCGGAAAACAGCCCGCGTTTTTCCGAAAAAAGATTCTCCTTCCCGTCATCTGTTTTCTGTTGCTTGCGGGGTGCGCCACGGCGGTGGGGCTGGCGTTCGGCAGAAAGGAGCCGGACGCCGTGCCGTTTTCGGCATCGTTGCAGATTCTTGCGGACGGCACCTACACCGCCGCCAGCGCGCCGATTGGCGAGAGCATCGTCTTTTCCCCCGAATGGTTTGACGGTGTCAGCGGCACCAAGGTTGCCTCGGTTACGCTGACCGAGCTGCCGCCCGTAACCGAGGGGAAACTGATGCTGGGGCACGGGGAGACGGTAAAAGGGCAGACCGTGCCGCGTGAAACACTCTCCTATCTTTCCTTTATCCCCGCAGACGGTGTGAGAAACAGCAGTTTTTCGTTCGTTCCCACCGGTAAGGACGGCACCCTTGGTTATGCGCTTTCGTGCCATCTTTCCCTGACGGAGGGTAAAAACAAAAAGCCCGTAGAAAAGGGAGCGATAACCTCGGTTTCCACGCACGAGGGGCTTACGCTTACCGGAACCCTGGACGCACAGGACCCGGAGGAGGACGCGCTGCATTTTGAGGTCTGCTCTTACCCGTCACACGGCACCGTGCAGATCAACGCCAAAACCGGGGTGTTTGTTTATACTCCCGACAAGGATTTTGACGGCAAGGACTCCTTTACCTGGCGCGCACAGGACGAACACGGAAACTATTCCGAGCTTTCCGCCATTCATATCACCGTGCGCCCGCTTGCCACGGGGTGGCTGTTCAGCGATATTGAGGACAACGCCGTGCAGAGCGCGGCATTGCGCGTAAGCGAAGCGGGCGTGCTTAGCGGAGAGGAAACGGGCGGAAAGCATTATTTCCATCCCGAAAGAACGCTTTCCCGCGCCGCGTTTGTGGCAATGCTGATGGATGCCGCAGAAGTCAAAGCCCCGGATGCGGAAAATACCGGGTACACCGACGATGCGGAAATTCCGCGCGGGATGAAGGGTGCCATCCGTTACGCCAAGGAGCGCGGATGGCTGGGAGATGACGATACCTTCCGCCCGAACGATGCCGTAACCCGCGCCGAGGCGGCGGCAATTGCCGCCAAGGTTTTGGGGCTTTCCGCGCCCGGATATGCCGAAACGGTACGGGATTTCAACGAAATTCCGGTCAGTGTGGCGGACGCGATTTATGCCCTGTTTGAGGGCGGCTATATCACGGTTTCCGCC